>JBBRMT010000005.1:0-46376 GCA_038230695.1 Chloroflexia bacterium | reverse complement strand
TTGAGTGCTGTGTGCAGCAAGGGAGCGAGACGCTAGCACTACTCAAACCTCAAACCTCAAACCTCAAACCTCAAACCTCAAACCTCAAACCTCAAACCTCAAACCTATGATAAGCGATATCCTAACCCTGCTATCGGTGCAACGCACCGCCGCGCTCAACAACTGGAAATGGGCCAATCAGCGACAGCGGCTCATCTTCGGTGGGGCAGCGGCGTTCGGCGTGTTGCTGGTGCTAGGCAACCTGCTGTTCGCTTTCATCATCGTCAACCTGCCCAAGCTGCTGGCCCACATCAACCTGAACAACAGCAACATCCAGGCAGTGGTTGGCAGCCTCAACCTTAACGGGTTGGTAGGGCAGGTGCTAAACTTCTTCTTCATCGGCGCGTTCGTTTTTCTGCTGTTCGACTCGATTAGCAGCGCGTTGCCCAATCTTTACCAGGCCAACGACCTTGCCCTGCTGCTGGCCTCACCGCTGCCCACCCAGGCGGTGTTCAGCGCCAAGCTGTTGTTCGGCCTGCTGCGTCCCTACCTGCTGCTGTTCGGCTTCGGCCTGCCCTACCTGATTGGGGTGGGTCTCGGCCTCGGCTACGGCGCGGCTTACTACCTGTTCGTCATCGTCGCGCTGCTGCTACTGCCACTCATCCCCGCCGGGCTGGGCGCGTTGCTCACCGCCGCGCTGGTGCGGCGCATCCCCGCTTATCGTCTCAGCGAGGCGCTCGAGGTGATCGGCGGGGTCATCGGTCTGGTATTGGCCGGGGTGGTCGTGGTATTGGGCCTGCAGGCTAACAATGGGCATAGCGCAGCGGCCACCAGCGGGCTGATTACCGCCAGCGCCAGCGCCAACAGCTTCGGCTGGCTGCCTACCAGTTGGGCGGTGGCCGCGTTGCAAGGGGCTGGCACGGGCGACTGGACCGCGCTAATCGGCTGGGGGCTGCCCTATCTGCTCATCGAGGTGGGTGTATTCGTCGCCTGCGCCTTGATCGCCACCCGCATCTTCTACGCGGGCTGGGTGGGCATCGGCATCAGCGCGAAGTCGCACCGCCGCATCAGCCTGCCAACAGGGCCAGCGCAGAGCGCCGGTCAGGTGATTGACACTATCCGCAGCCATGCGGGGAAGACGCTGTCGCCACTAAGCGCAGTTTTGCGGGCGGTGCTGGGCAAGGATACGCAGGAGTTGCGCCGCGAACCGACCGCGATTATACAACTGCTCGGCCCCACCCTGATTGGCCTGGTCTTCGTGCTGCAATGGCGAACGAGCGCCAACCTGCACGACCTCGATCCCGGCGTGCAGCAGCAGGCTTTCATCGTCTCCTGCCTGTGGATGCTGTTCCTTAGCAGCTTCTCTGCCGGACTGTTCGGCCTCAACTCGTTCAGCCGCGAACAGAAGAATATCTGGATGCTCAAGCTCGCGCCGGTCAGCGCCAATCGTCTGCTGTTTGCCAAGTTCATGCTCACCTATGCGCTGCTGCTGGTCTTCGGTTGCAGCTTCAGCCTGCTCTACGGCTGGGTGGCAGGCGCGCAGACCTGGCAGATGCTCGGCTTCCTCTCCGCCATCGTGGTCGGTGGTATTGGCTCCGCCGCGATTTCGGTGGCAGTGGGCGCAATCGTGCCGCGCCTAAACGCGCCCACCCGCATCATTAGCCTGGCCGCCAGTGTGGTCTCACTGTTCCTGCTAATGGTCTACTTTATGAGCCTGCTAACCTGCGTCTACAGCGTGTACGGCTTCCACCTGCTGCTCGACCCCATCTTCCCTCACAGCCCCTGGCCTGCCCGCCTGGTCGGTATCCTGGTTGGCCTGCTGGTCGTGCTTGTGTTTACCTTCGTTCCGCTCCGCCTCGCCCGCCGCCGCATCGAGTTGCTCGAATTGTAATGGCAGCAAAAAGCCCTCTCCCTTGACAGGAGAGGGGTGGGTGAGGGTGAATCTCGCCACGCATCAATACCAATTTGCAGCCGCAAGCCGCGACCACCTACACCTAACTCAAACCGCAAACCTCAGCACTGCCCTACCTCCGCTTCGGCATGGTTGCGCCAAAGTAGAACAGCCCTACACTGACCACCAGCATTATTGCGCCAATCCAGCCCCATAGAGGCTGGCCGGTCATGGAGCTACTATAGAGCGGGTTGTCGAAGGGCAACAATCTTGTACCCTGAATCAAAAACACCGCGCCGCCCAGTAGACAGATGATGCCCAGACCCAACAGAATGTTACGCATTAGTTGTTCCTTCCAGCGACACGTCGAGTTGGCTGCAGATGAAAGTCCAGGTATCGGCGTATTCAGCAACCTGCTTGTAGAGTGGCTTGCCGATGCCGTGTCCCGCCTCCGCCTCCATGCGTAGCAGGATGGGGTAGGGGGACGCGCTGGCCGCTTGCAAGGCCGCCGCCATCTTGCGGGCGTGCAGCGGATCTACACGGCTGTCCGACACAGCGGCATATAGCAGCACTGCGGGATAACGGGTGCCAGAACGAACCTGGTGATAGGGTGAATAGGCGTGCAGGTAGGCGAACTGCTCAGGGTCTTCCGC
Source organism: Chloroflexia bacterium (assembly GCA_038230695.1). Taxonomy (GTDB): domain Bacteria; phylum Chloroflexota; class Chloroflexia; order QHBQ01; family QHBQ01; genus QHBQ01. The sequence continues at coordinate 43,853 of JBBRMT010000005.1, read as the reverse complement.
GCTGCCATATTCGGGGATCCAGAGGCGGGCGATGCGGAACAGGTGGTAACGGAGCATATCCAGTAGCGGCACGCCGCAAGCGACGGCGCGGAACAATTCTGGCCGCTGCGTCACCGCCGCGCCAACCAGCAGACCGCCATTGCTGCGCCCTTCGATTGCCAGCCGATTAGGGTTGGTGTAGCCCTCGTCAATCAGATACTCGGCAGCGGCAATGAAATCATCGAACACGTTCTGCTTCTTTTCGAGCATCCCGGCGCGGTGCCAATCCTCGCCGAACTCGCCGCCGCCGCGCAGGTTGGCGGCGGCATAGACCCCCCCGCGTTCTAGCCAGGCCAGGATGGTACGGGTAAAAGTAGGCGTGCGGCTGACGTTGAAGCCGCCATAGCCGCTCAATACCGTGGGGTGGTCGCCATTCAGGACCAGGCTATGAGCTGCGACGATGAACATGGGAATGAGCGTGCCATCCTGCGACTTGTACCAGACCTGCTTGACCTCGAAGCGGCTGGTATCAATCGGCGCGTCCACTTTAGCCCACACCTTCAGTTCGCCGCCATCAAGCTGATAGCGGTAGACGGTGGGCGGGTTGGTGTACGACTCGTAGCCAACGTAGACCGCCTCACCGTTCCACTCGCCGCCCAGCGCCGTAACGCTGCCCAGCGGCGGCAAGGCAATCTCGCCTTCCCGCGTGCCGTCCAGCCGATAAACGCTGACGCGGGAGGTTACATCACGCAATTCATCGAGGATCAGCCGTTCGCCGACAATGCTGAACCCGACAATAGTGGACTCCTCGCGCTCGGCAATGAGTTCGCGCCAGTTTTCCCGCTGCAGTTGGGTCAGGTCAACATCCATTACTTTATAGTGCGGCGCATCCTGATTGGTAAGCATATAAAGGTGGTCGTGCAGGATTTCGCCGTAGAAGATGGCTTCGACTCCCTCGATGATAGGGGTAAACTGGCTGTCCGGTTGGTGGAGGTCTAGCAGATAGACTGAACTCTGCGCCCAGCCAATAAACACGGTTACTATCAACCAGCGGCCATCAGGCGACAGCACGATGGAGGGCTGCTCGGTCATCTCGCGGCCCGCGCCGAACAGCTTGGGGTCGCTTTGCCAATCGTCGCCCAAACGGTGGTGAAAGACGTGCTGGTGGTAGTTCTCCTCCCCGCCTGGCACATCGCCAGGGGCAGGGTAGCGGGTGTAATAGAAGCCACTGCCATCCGGCTCCCAGGCCAGCGATGTATAGCGGGTGTGGGGGATCTGTTTACTCAGCCGCTTGCCGCTATCCACATCCAGCACGAAGAGGGTACTCTTCTCGTCGCCATGTTCGCTGTAGCCGTAGGCCAGCCGCTTGCCGTCGTCGGATGGATACCACCAGTCGAGCGCGATGGTGGCCTGCTCGTGGGCGGTATTAGGGTCTAGCAGCACCCGCTCAGGGCCATCCACGCCGTCGCGCACATAAAGGGCGGGCTGGTTCTGCTCCCCCTCGCGGCGGGTGTAGAAGTGGCGTGCGCCGCGCACGGCGGGCGTGCCAAGCGTGCCAATGGCGATAAACTGGCGCAATCTTGCTTCGAGCGCGGCCCGCCCCGGCACCTCATCAAGCGATTGGCGGGTGTGCGCGTTCTGCGCGGCAATCCACTCGCTCACCTCGGCGCTGGCATCGTCCTCCAGCCAGCGGTAGTCGTCGCGGACCTCATGTCCGTGCAGGGTTTCCACTACGGTCTCCCGCCGCGTCGCGGGTGGGGTGGGGATAGATGTGGTCATAATGTTCCTTGTATGCTAATGTTTGTGGCTGGGGACAAGTATAACCCAGGGTGGCGATTTAGTCAAAGTTCTGTTGCCATATAAAGGAACGACACTCGCTGCGATATGCACCGCCAGCGGAGCGCGACCATAAGCTAGCCGCAACGCCCAGTCGGAACCGATCTGTGCCATCTCTTGCTTGCCCAGCATCTTGGCGTGCTTAATGTGGATGCCAAACTCAGCGTAGCGCGACTTCAGCACAGCAAGGGCGTATTCTACGGTTGGCACGGGCAGAGCTTGCAGTTCCAGCGGCACGGGTGAGGCAAAGGCGGCCAGGTTGATGATGATGTCGAGGCTAGCCCCAGGGCGGGCGAGGCGGGCAATGCTGGCGAGCAAACACGCATCGCCCCGCGTCAGCCCAGCCAGCAGGCTACTCCAGGGCAGGTTGATGGTGATGGCGTTGGCGCGGGCGTTTAGCTCCGCTGTCAGCGACTCGGCGTTTGCCAGCACATAGAGAGCGTTGGGTAGGCCACCGCGACTGGGCTTCTTGCTGACACGAGCCGAGTAATCGGCAAGATTTTCGCTGGTGGCATCTACACCAATACATAAGGTGTCGGGGCGCACCAGCGCCTGGCGATAGACGTAACGCCCATCACCTGTGCCGAGATCTATAGCCACCGCCGTATAGGGCGCGATGATGCGATCTAATCAACCAACATCCATATCGCGGATCTGCTTGCCGCTAACGATGTACATGGGTGTGCCTCTGTAGGGTTTGTAGATAACATAGTCGCTATGACAGTAAACTTACGCTGCAGCTTCAGCCAACTTGGTTAGCAGCCCATCTTCCCGATCCTGGAATGTAGCAACGGGGATCGAATATCTGGGGGCTTCCATACGATGGGCGCGTAGCTGCTCAATTTGCTCTAGTGTAGCGGCGCTGATGAAATCCATGCCACAATTCCGGCAACTGATTACCGGCACATTTTCGATCACCATTATGTTTTCAGGTCCCTTGCCGAATGCACGTGTGCTGCGCCGGATGCGAACGGTGGGTTGTCCACAATTGCTGCAAGTCATCGCTTTGCCCCTTACTAGAGTAGACACACGGTGATTATCACAAGGCACGCTTTGGTATCCAGCTTGGCTACGACTTCTATGCGTAGATCATGATAGGTCGAACCCAAAATCCGGTATTTATACTCTGCTGTCACCCTATCACGTTGTCGTTCAACGACCTCGCCAGATAGTATTGCATACTCAATATCGTAATGGTTAATGTTGTCCTCGTCCATCTCTTCAAGAGCATGAATTGTAAGGTGATAGTGTCCTTGACGCATACAATGACGCATCCGCTGCAGGATATTTTCGTACATCCTTGTCCCTCAAATGATGGCAATCAGCAAAACCTGTTTACCAGACGGAGCATTGCCTGGCAACATACCTTTCAGTGGTCATTAACAATGCCTCCCCAGGGTTTTTCTCGCAACTGGCGGATCCCCTCCACCACCTCACGCCACCTCGTCCTAATCCACTACACTAAGGGTTGTCACCCTCCCATGATTATAGCATAATAGCCCGTAATTCGCAACAGGTGAACCGCCCACCCGTCTTTAGCGGTATTGTCATTGTCGGCCCGTTCGCCGAATGTTATAATCACCACATGATATAAGCGCGTATCCAACAAGACCAACAAGAGGGGGAGCAAAGATGACCAGCAGGCAGGGCGGTGAGCAGACGCAGCCAACGATGCGAACAGAACATGGGCAGACCTTCGACCCAGCGGTTGGCTTCAGGGAGACGGCAGCCCGCATCGAGGAGGAAGTGGGCAAGGTAATCGTGGGGCAACGCCAACTGGTGCGCGAGGTGCTGACCTGCCTGGTGGCGGGTGGCAACGGCCTGCTGGAAGGCGTACCGGGGTTGGGCAAGACCGCGCTGGTGCGTACCTTGGCCCTGGCGCTGGATTGCAGCTTCGACCGCATCCAGTTCACCCCCGACATGATGCCCGCCGACATCATCGGCACCAACATCATCATCGAGGATGAGGACGGCAAGCGCGGCTTCCAGTTCCAGAAGGGGCCGCTGTTCGCCAATCTAGTGCTGGCCGACGAGATCAACCGCGCTACCCCCAAGACCCAATCGGCGCTACTGGAAGCAATGCAGGAGGGGACGGTTTCGATCGCCCGCAACGTCTACCAATTGCCGCAGCCATTCTTTGTGCTGGCGACGCAGAACCCACTGGAGATGGAAGGCACCTACCCATTGCCCGAAGCGCAGCTCGATCGCTTCTTCTTCAAGATGCTGGTGCCGTTCCCCACCGCCGCCGAATTGGCGATTATCAGTGAACGCACCACTAGCGGATACCAGGCCAGCGTCCACAAAGCCACTGACGGCGCGACCATTGCCGGGATGCAGAATGTGGCGCGGCAGACCCCCATCGCCGCGCACGTCACCAACTATGCGGTGCGGATCCTGCTCGCCACCCATCCCGATCAGCAGCCAACCCCGATGGTGAAGAAGTACGTGCGCTACGGTGGCAGCCCCCGCGCTTTGCAAGCAATGATCACCGGCGCGAAGATCACCGCGCTGCTCGATGGGCGCTACAATGTTGCCTACAAGGATATTCGCGCCGTCGCCATCCCCGCGTTGCGCCATCGCATCATCCTCAACTTCGACGGCGAGGCCGAGGGTATCAGCACCGACAGCATCGTGGGCAACATCCTCGAAGAGGTTCGGGAAGAAGAGAAGTTATGAGTTTTGAGTGATGAGTTTTGAGTTGGTATAGCCCGCTTTGGCGCAGGGGCGCATGGCATACGCCTTCCTGCCGCTCCACAATGCCCATCGTAAGCAACAATACTGGCGTAGGGGCGGGCGGTGGCCCGCCCTGCTGCTTTACCCAGGGGGTGGAAGATGTTCATTGACCTGAACTGCGATATGGGCGAACTAGAGGGCGACATTGATGCCACCCTGTTGCCCTACATCACTTCAGCGAATATCGCCTGCGGGGTTCATGCCGGTGACAGTGGCACCATGGCGCGGACGATTGCGTTGGCTAAGGCATATGGCGTGGCGGTGGGTGCTCATCCTGGCTACGATGATCGGGCCAACTTTGGTCGCCGCGAGATGCAACTCGACCATGATGCACTGATGTACTTGCTGCTCTACCAGCTTGGCGCAATCCGCGCCCTGTGCGAGGCGCAGGGGGTAGCGTTGACCCACGTCAAGCCGCATGGCGCGATGTACAACCAGGCCGCCCGCGATGAGGCGATGGCAACCACGATTGCCCACGCCATCCACCGTTTCGACTCACGGCTGGTGATATTCGGGCTGGCTGGCTCGGCGCTGCTAGCAGCCGGGCGGGGGGCGGGGTTGCGGGTCGCGTCCGAGGCGTTCGCCGACCGCGCTTACGAGGCCGACGGCAGTCTGCAACCCCGCGCCTTGCCTGGCGCGGTGCATACCGACCCCCAGATTGCCGCTCAACAAGCGTTGCACATTATTTATAATCGGTATATAATTGCCCACGACGGCAGCAGAATAGCGGCGCAAGCCGATACCCTCTGCGTGCATGGCGACAACCCCAACGCCGTAGCAGTGCTGGCCGCCGTTCGCGCCGCACTCGAAGCGGCAGGGGCGCAAGTGCAGCCGTTCGCTGCGTCAACCATCCAGTCACCGGCAGCCAATCCCGCATCTACGGTGGACACCGCCTGAAGGCCAGCCGAAAGATCAACCCTGTAGCGCAATTACGCCGATGCCACAACGAGGAGACCAACGTGACCGCTTACTTTCGGCTCGACTACGAGTGCCAACCCAAGAGCCGCTATGGTGCGCCCATGCTATACCAGCTTGCCTTGCTGGAAGGCAAGGTCAACGAAATCAAGGCGCAACTCGGCCAGATGAACCCCGCGCAGCAACACGATCTACAACTGGTGGATAACGAGCGCGGCAGCGCGTTGCCCGTCATCAACATTATCGAGTCGGAGCGGGCGCTAGCGCCATTGCGTAACGTCAGCGCCACCTGCCTGAAGTGTCCCGCCAACTTTGCGTTGCTTGAGGGCGAACCCCGTGCGGTTGGCTGTTGGACCGCAATTCGATACCCCATTGATGCGGTCAGCGAATTGTTGCTCGGCGCGACCGTGGAGCGGCTGGCCGATGAAGATAAGGAGAGCAACGCCCGCTACTTCCTCGATCTGATTGCCGCCGACGAGCGCAAATACAGCGGCCTGAGCATCGCCACCCTACGCAACAAGCGCAGTAACAGTGGCCTCGGTCTGCCCCGCACCAGCACCCGCGTCCTCGGCACCGGCAACCAGTTCGGTATCTTCTTCGAGTGTCCCATCGAGCCGTTCACCATTGATTATCGCTACGCAGGCCGCGACGTGCTAATCGGCCCGAACAAGGCGTGGCAACTTTTGTTCAGCAGCCGCATCGCGCCAGAAGCAGTACCCACCTACCTGCTGTTCGTCAGCGCGTGGCTTAACGAAGGGGTTCGCACCATGAACAACCCCGACACCGAGCGCGAGTTGCGCGAACAAATCAGCAACTCGCAGACGATGAACAGCCTGTTGCGTCTGCGTAAGATGCTGGCGTTGGCCGGGTCGTTGGCGGTGGGGTTGAGCGTCGAGTATTGACCATGCTGTATCCTGCGCCACGCCTCATGCCACTGGGCGACACCGCGCTGCTGATTGAGTTTGCCGACCGTATCAGCGACGAAGCCTACGCTAAGGTGCAGGCCGCCCTTGCTGCACTCTCCCTTAACACTGATGTCGAGCTAGTCCCCGCTTACGCCTCATTGCTGGTCTGCTACCCTGCTGAAGTATCCTACCGCACCATCCGCCGCCGCGTGGCCGTCGCCCTGCGCGATACTGCCACCTTCACCATGCCAGATCGCCCCATCATCACCATACCAACCCGCTACGGTGGCGAGTACGGCCCCGACTTGGCTGCCGTCGCTGCGCTGCACAATTGCAGTGAGGTCGAGATAATCAGGCGACACACCGCCAGCGTCTATAGCGTATATATGCTCGGCTTCGCCCCCGGCTTCGCCTATCTCGGCAGCCTACCGCCGAAACTCGATACGCCCCGCCTATCCACCCCGCGGCTGCGCGTGCCAGCAGGCAGCGTCGGCCTTGCCGGGCGGCAAACAGGTATCTACGCCCTCAGCACCCCCGGCGGTTGGCAGATAATTGGCCGCACCACCCTGCCACTCTGGGATGCTACCCGCGAACCCCCCACCCTGCTCCGCCCTGGCGACCGCGTCCGCTTCGCTAGTTATGAGTTTTGAGTTTTGAGTTTTGAGTTAAAGGCATTGTCCAAGTGAAATATGTGAAGCCAATGAACCCTCCTACAACTCAAAACTCAAAACTCATAATTCAAAACTCCCCATGGGGAGTGAGTGTGCAGGACGGCGGGAGGCGTGGTTATGCCGCGCTGGGTTTGCCAGAGAGCGGGCCGCTCGATCCCTACGCGCACGCTGCTGCCAACCTGCTACTGGGCAACGGGCCGGGCGCAGCGGCGTTGGAGGTGGTGGGGATAGGCGAAGGACCGGAGCTACAATGCGTGGGTGGTTGCCTAATGGCGATTGTAGGCGCGGATCTCGGCGCATCTGTGGGTGGCAGCCGCGCCCCACTCTGGCACACCCTCTGGCTGCGCGATGGCGAAACATTGCGCTTTGGTGGACGTACTAATATAGCAGGCAACGGTGGGGTCGCTTACATTGCGGTGGCGGGCGGGCTTGATCTGCCACGCTATCTAGGCTCAAGCAGCGCGTATCTAGGCGCAGCGGGCGCGTTGCCGGGGCTGGCAGGCCGCTATCTGCAAGCGGGCGATACCCTGGCTGCCTTCGGTCGTGGGCAGGCCGAGCAGGCAGGTCGCGCCTGGCCGCTGGATGAGACCAACCCCTACCCCGGCACAGCGGCGCTGCAAATCGTGTGGGGGCCGCAGGCTGCTCGGCTGGGCAGTCGCGGCATGGCCGCATTGCTGGCCCAGCGATGGCCGGTAGCAGAGAGCAACCGCATGGGGATGCGGCTGGATAGTGCGCCATTGCCAGTGAGCGGCAGCGAATTGCTGTCTGCCGGCGTGGTGCGTGGCGTGGTGCAGTTGCCACCCAGCGGCCTGCCCATCATCCTGGGGCCAGATCACCAGACTACCGGCGGCTACCCGATCGTCGCGGTGGTGACGCAGGCGAGTTGGGCCGCGCTCGGCCAGCTATTGCCCGGCGATGCGCTGCGCTTCTGCCTAACCACGCTAGTACAGGCGCAGCAGCAAGTGGCGCAGGCGCGATCGCGGCTGGTAGAGGCGACGCGGCGGCTGACCCATGGTGAGCGCAACACGTATCAGCACATATGATCTTATCCCTTGCGAACCTTTTGTCTGCTTTCGTCGTCCTATATGCAAAGGGTCAAAACTTGCCCTTTTTCGCAGCAGGTAGTATAATTCAGTTCTATAAAGCTATCTTGATGCTTTGACCGAGGCTTGCTTATTGCTGATAACAATGCGGATTTGATATGAGGCGCACCCGATGTTCAGGTTGGTAAGGAGGATGTAGATGGCTTACTCGAAGGGCCGGAGTGATAGTCGCAACTGGCGCAACGTCAGCGACGATGATATTGATGAAAATTACGATGGCGCTAATGACGATATTAGCGATGCAGAGCCTGCTGCCCGCAACACTGGGCGCGGTATGTCCACTGTGACGGGCGATGATGTGCGCGATGGCGAGTTTCGTGTGCTGCGCGAGGATACTGGCTACACACCACGCAGCAGTGCCGCCCCACGCCCAGCGCCTGCGCCTCGCCGAGCGGCCAACCGTCCTGCCTATGCCGACGATTACGATGATGGCGACGACATCAACGGCGCATACGGGGTCGGCCCCACGCGGGGGGGCTTCGGCGTAGCTAATCGTCCGCTAGTCAGGGTGCCGCGCAGCGTTCCGTGGTTGAGCATAGGCTGCTTCGGCGTGCTGATTGCCCTCGCCATCGCTCTGTTGGTGGTGGTCGGTAGCTTCGGCGGCGCGTTGGGCGGGGTGGGCAACTTCTTTGGCGGCCTCTTCGGCGGCGGCACCAAAACGATTACGGTGGATACTAGCAGCACGGCGGTGGTGCAGCAGATGAAGGCGCTGAACCGCCTTGAAACCGCCGACTTCACCATCGAGAAAGTTATTGCCGCCTATCAGCATAGTAGCTTCCTTGACGGCATATATGGCGGCCAGGTGCTATTCGTGGCCCACGCCGATGTGGTCGCGGGCGTGGATATGAGCCATATGAGCGAAAGCGACATCACCGTGACGCTCAGTACCTCGAACACCTTGCAGGCAACCGTGCATCTACCACCCGCGCAGATCTTCAACACCACGCTGGATGAGAAGAAGAGCTACGTGTATAGCGCGACAACCAATTCTATATTCGGCAGCCTCGACCCCAGTATCTTCGACCAGGTGAGGGCCGCCGCCCAGGACGAGATCACTAAAGCGGCAACCGAGCAAGGCATCCTTGACCAGGCCAACAAAAACGCCCGCGACAACATCGAACTACTGCTAAGGCGGCTGGGCTACACCAACGTAACCTTCAAGTTAGCAGTTTTTATGCAATTTACCTTGCAACCAACTCAGCAGTTGGCTATACTTGCCTCATGAGCAAGATTAACGTAATCACAACCGAAGGCAGCAATCTCAGTCGGCGCGAGTTTATCACCCGCAGCGCCAGGGTAGGGTTGGCCGCTGGCACACTGGTAATCGCCGCGAATGTGCTGGCCGCTTGCGGAGGCTCCAACCCTCCCCGCTACGTACAGGTTGGCAATCTGGCCGAGTTCCCGGCGGGCGCGGTCGTAACCAGGACTGTCACCGATGCCAACGGCAACAACGCCACCATCTTCGTCGAAAACATCACCGGGCAAGCCCCACTCATCCTCAGCGCCATTTGCTCCCATCAGGGCTGCACGGTGCAATGGGTGCAGAGCGAAAATCTGTTCGGCTGCCCCTGCCACGGTGGGCAGTACAACAAGGATGGCACGGTCAAGGCTGGCCCGCCGCCTGCGCCGCTGCAAACCCTGACCGCCAAGCTAGATAACGGTGTGTTGTCGGTGCTGGTGTGATGATTGTAGAATGTAGAATGTAGATGGTGGTTTGCAGATTATGTTACAGAGGCGCACTAATGTGCGCCTTTGCGTATTTTGCCTTATCTTCTGCAATGCCCATCGCTAGCGCGAACGCCGCCGAGTTACTGGAGGATGGGGTCAAAACCCCTTGCTGAAGCGCATCTATGTTTATTGCCAGCGCGAACGCCGCCGAGTTACTGGGAGTTGGGGCGCAGCCCTTGTTGAAGTATATCAATGCCTATAGTAACTAGCAACATAGACATAGATATAGGCAGTGTTCGCCCATCGGAATCCCTGACCGCGCTTCACTAACATCATCAACAAAGCGCACCAGCGCTAAAGATAAGCATCGGTGCGCTTCGAGATTTCTACCCAAACCCCTACCGGGGGCTTTTTGCGTGGCGGCTACTCAGCACTCAGCACTCAGCACTCAGCACTCAGCACTATCGCTCCTACTCCTGGCTGAAGTTGTGCTGCAGCATTATCTGCTTGATGCGCTGGCTGATCGAGATAGCCTCATCGTAAGGGCGTTGCCAGATGTTGCGGCCAAAGATTAGACCGGTCGCGCCATTCGCCATCGCCTCGGTCGCCTTCTTGAGCAGATCCTCGTCGCCGAGCTTGGAGCCGCCGCTGAACAGCACCATGCCGTGACCGGCGCTGCGTACCACGCGGGCAATCGCGCTGGCGTAATCCTCCTTCAACGCTTGATACTCCTTGGGCATCTTGTTGAAGGCATCAGCTTCTTTGGGGTCGTTCATATTGTAGTCGAAGGTTGGCACATTGACCTTGACCACATCTGCGCCCACTTCCAGCGCGGCGCGGGCGGCGTACTCCACTGCGTAGGAGGTGTCAATCCCGCCCTTGGCCTTAACTGCATCGCCACGCGGGTAGCTCCACACGATAATCGGCATCCCGTAGCGTTCAGCATCCTCGCGCACCTTCCAGAACTGGCGGAAGTCCTCATCCTGACGCGCCGAGCCAACGTAGAGGGTGTAGCCCACCGCATCCGCACCCAGCCGCACGGCATCTTCAACGCTGGCAAGCTGCGGCGATAGCGGGGAGTTATCGGCGGGGATGTTGGTCTTACCGTTCAGCTTCAGCACCAGCGGCACGCGGCCAGCGTAGCGGCGCATATACTTTTCGGCCAGGCCGATCTGGTAGACAATGCCGCTGAAGCCGCCTTCGAGGGCAAGCCGCAACTGGAAGTCGGGGTCGAGCGCATCGGGGTTGACCAGGAAATCAATCGGGCCATGCTCCAAACCCTGATCGATCGGCAGAAACATCATCGTGCCGTTGCCGGGGCCAAATTCGTACATCAGGCGATGCAAGCGGGTCTTCTTGCCGGTACTAAGGCCCATTTCATCGAGGGTATAGCGGCGCACCTTCGCGGCAGCGGCGTTGCCCGTGCCATTGGTGGAGGGTTGCGTCGCCATTGGCGCAGTCATGGTATCCATGTTTCTTCTCCTCCTTGAGCAGATTTGCACGCCAGAGACAAACACGCCGCTGGCAAGTGTATACGTATCCAGACACATTCAGTATACCATATGCTGGGCGGCAGGGTCAAACGGTCGAGGCATGAGGCGCGAGGTATGAGAAAGGCGACTCTGTGCTATAATCAGCCTATGCAAGAAGAACGGCAAACCGGGGCGGAACTGGCGAACTCATCCCCGCCGCTCGACTATCCCACCCTGCTAGCCGCCCGCATGACCCGTCCGTTGGCACGCGGCATTGATGTAATTACCAGCCTGCGCCATTTCGCGCTCGTATCTTATCTGGTTCCATTTGAGCGGCTACGCCCTTATGTTCATCCTGCCTTCGATATTGCGACAATCACGGTGGGTGGGGTAACTGGTGGGCTACTCTCGGTCGTGCCATTCCTCGATGTTGATTTTCGCTTCAGCAGCCTGCCATTTCTGCGTTTCAGCATGGGTCAGACCAACTATCGGCTCTATGTCAACGACCATCAGGGTGAACCGCTGGCCTGGTTCCTCGGCACCGCGCTCGACTCCTTCTCCGTAGCCGTGCCGCACTATGCCTGGAGCCTGCCCTGGTTCCGGGCGCGGATACGCTTCGATGTGCTTTACTCGGCGGCGGAGCAACGCTATCTGCGCTACCATGTAAGCACCCGCAGCAAATGGGCCGGTGCAACCCTGTCCCTGGTAGGGACTGCCCAGCCGATGCCGTTGCTGCCTGGCTTCAATTCAATCGAGGAGCAGCAGCTAGTGCTTACCAACCCCGTGCGCGGTGTGTTCTACCGCCGCGACGGACGGCTGGGCAGCTACACCATCTGGCATCCGCCAATACAACTCAGCATCGGCCAGCTAAAGCACGCCCGCTTCGCCCTGCTGGAGCGACTGGGCATCCTCAGCCCTGCCGAGGCGCAACATCCTCACTCTGTATTGCTCACCCCCGAAGTGGAGTTCCAGATCAGCCTGCCACCCAGTCGCTATGCGAAATAGCCGAATCGAACTTTGTTTGGACAGCGAGAAGGGCGAACAACGGTTCGCCTCTACGCACAAAAGAACTGCTTTCAGATAATTTCTAATCAATAATCACTTATCACTTACTTGCTGAGATACCACTGCGCCACGTTCCACAACCAGTTAGCTGAGGCCCATGTTGGCCTGGTGCCGTCGGATACGGCGATGCGGCTGCTGCCGACCACAAAGTAGCGTGGCGACCAGAGCGGATAGTAAGGCAACTCCTCGGCTAGCGTCAGTTGCAGCCCGGCATCCTGCTGCTTGCGGGTGGGGTAATCGTACATCGCCCGCGCTGCCAGCGCCTGGCTATCGAAGTTGGGGTTGTTGTAGCCAACATAGTTGGGCAGGCTGGGCGCGTTGGTAGTCGGTTGCAGGGTGGAGGCAAGTAGGCGGTAGGGGTCATAATCGTAGCTGAGGTCACTCCAGCCCATCAGCATCACGTCGAAGTCGAAGGGCGGGTTGCGGCGCGGGTCAATGTGGGCCAGCAGCGCGGATTGATAATCGGCAGGCACGACCGTGACACTGATGCCCACTGCCGCCTCCTGAGTGGCGATTATCTGGGCGGCGGCGATGCGCTCAGGGTCGTCGGCGCGGACGTAGAGGTTGACACTGAAGGGGTGGCCGTCGCGCTCCACCGTGCCGTCGGGGGCGGTATCCTTCCAGCCCGCATCGGCCAGCAACTGACGCACCTGCGGCTGATCCTGGGTGTAGCGCGGCGTGTTCGGCTCGTATGCCCAGGTGGTGGGCAGCGCGGTACTCCACACCGGCAATCCCGCGCCTCCCGTCGCCTGGCCGACAATCTTGTTGCGGTCGAGGGCGAAGGCGAAGGCGCGGCGCAGGCGATAATCATTGAAAAGCGTGCCAGAGCGCAGGTTGAAGGCGAGGAAGTAGTAGGAGTCGGTGGGATAGTCGCCAAAACCAAGCGTGTTGGAGACGGCGCGGCCCGCTTGCAGGTCGGTATACTGCGGGTAGCCTACCTGACCCGCCAGCAGCGTGCCATTGAGCAGCGCGGCGGCGGCCACCTGGTCGCTGGCGGTGATCAAGAAAGCAACCCGGTCGAGGTATGGCTGACCGCCATAATATTTGGGATTGGCATCCAGCACGATGTTCTTGCCGGGGTCGTGTTGCCCCCACTTGAAAGGGCCGGTGCCGACGGGCGCGAAGCTAAACGGCGCAGCGGCCAGTTGATCGAGGCTAACATCCTTGAGCAGATGGGCGGGGACGATCGGGGCGCTAAAGTCGGCAAGTAGCGCGGCAAATGGCTTCTGCAATTTGACGATGATGGTGAGCGGGTCGGGGGCGCTGAAGGTTGCGCCCGATTCGGCCAGGTCGGCTTGCAGGCGGGTAGCGGCGGGCAGCTTGCTCCAGGCGTTGTAGGTGAAGGTAACATCGTCGCTGCTAAACACCTGCCCATCGTGCCAGGTTACGCCGGAGCGTAGCTTGAAGGTCAGTTGCAGACCATCGGGCGATACCTGCCAGCTTTGGGCCAGGTCGGGCTGGGCCATGCCGGAAGCATCGAGGCGGGTTAGCCCACTGAAGATAAGCTGATTGACCCAGGCTGCACCCGCGCTGCTGAAGTTTACCAGCGGGTTGAAGTTGGCTAGGTCATTGCCCAGGCGCAAGGTCAACAGGCCGCCATGCGGAACGCTCACCGGCGTGGGTGGGGGTGGCACGGTGGGCGAGAGCTTGACCTTTACCTGCGGTAGCGTCGCCACCGGCCCAGGGACGAACGCGGATGGCGTGGCAGGCGACTGGCTATCGCAGGCAGTTAGCAGGAGGAGGAGAAGGAGGAATAGTTTTGAGTTTTGAGTTTTGAGTTTTGAGTTGGGGTATCGCAGGTCGGGTTCTCCTTAGTAAGCGATAACGTAGGTGTAGGGGCGTATTGTATACGCCCGCTCGAAGCGCATCCATGCTTTTAGGCTTCCAACAAGCATGGATTGCGCTGCACTAATCGGAGCTACGCTCCCACCACGCAGTAACCTGGTGAGCGGCGCAACTTACCGCACCGCTACTACACTTCACCACTTATGGGCAACGTTTAGACCAATCGTAGGGGCGCAGATTTATCACGCCCCGGTACGGCGCATTACTGCTCATCGGATCTTTGTTTGTGAGGTACTCATGCCTCATACCTCGTGGCTCATATCTGGCTGTATTCAGCATCGCTAGCGTAGTCGGGGAAGAGCCAGTAGCGGGAGGGCGCGGTGGGGTCGAAAAGGTAGCGGGCCAGCGGCAGGCCCAGGCTGGCGCTGGGGATATAGTCGCGCAGAGCAGCGATAGGCACGAAGCGGGCCACGGCCACCACCTGCCCAGGGTCGTCCTGCCAACGCAGGTTAGTGGCAGCGGGGTCGAGCAGACGAACGCGGAAGGCGCAGGTAAGGTAGAGCTTGCCCACCGCCGCACTCTTGGCTTCGGCGACATAGGCTAGAGCTAGCGGCGCAACGTGCAGGCCGGTCTCCTCGGCAAACTCGCGCAGCAGCGCGGCAGCCACATCCTCGCCCGCCTCGGCGCGACCACCAGGCAGGGTCCAGAGCAAGTCGTCGCTAGCCGCAACCCGGTTGCCAACCAGCAGCACCGCTTGCTCCGTCGCATCGAGCAGAATACCATGGGCAACACGGTAGTGGCTCCAGGTTTCGGCCATGTCAATCTCCGATTGCAGATTACTGAATGTACGCGGATATTATAGGCATTAGCGGTGCGATTGACAAGGCGGCCCACCCAGTTGCGCTTTGGAGGAACTGTGCTATAATAGGCGCGACAGGCACGCTTGTTCGAGATTCATTAGCTTAAAACGCGCTTTGCACAGGCAATTACTAATCACAGGGCGCAGCTTCACCCGATGGCAACAAAGTTGCTATTCGCTATGCTAGCGACAAAGGAAGGAGGTGAGCCAAGATGCATAACGTTATCCATACTCTACTGCAGATCAACATCAATACGAACAGCAGCGCCAACATTGACTTTGGCAGGGTTGCCCAGCAGGTGTTGTTCGCGCTACTCTGGTCAATCGTCGGCGCGGTCATCTTCTCAATCATTATTGCCCTGGCGATGCGCGTATTCAGCATCCTGACCCCCGGCCTCGATGAGATGGCCGAGCTACGCAAGGGCAATGTTGCGGTCGGCCTGGTGGCGGCTGGTTTCGTACTTACCGTCTCGATTGTGGTGATCGCCATCCTGCTGCATCCGTAGACCTTCGCTAACGAGGATATCAGCCCGCATCGCGCAAGCGCCCTAGCCGGCGGTGAGCTTGCCAACGCCCCAGCAGCGGACGATATGCTGGCACAGGCACATAAGGAGAACCGAGTAGCTATGCACATTCTATATAACGTTCTGGCTCAAACTGGTCTGCCCGGCATCACCCCCGCCAACCAGGGGGTTGACCTCGGCAACCTTGCGGTGCAAGTTCTGTTTGCCCTGTTCTGGGCGCTAGTCGGCGCGTTCATCTTCACCCTGGTGGTATCAATTGCAATGCGCGTGTTTAGCCTGCTAACCCCCAGCCTGGATGAGATCGAGGAAATCCGCAATGGCAATGTCGCTATCGCCATGGTCATGTTTGCCTTCCTACTCTCAGTCGCAGCCGTGGTTGCTGGTATCCTGATAAAGACTGGCGGCTGACCTGTCCCTGAGCCACAAAGATCATGTGTGTGGAAGTGGCGGTAAGTGGGTCGAGTTCGTAGGAGCCGTAGAGTTGTTCGAGGCGATAGCCGCAGGCGGCCAGCAGATGCTCCATCTCGAAGCGGAAGGTGTAGCGCAGAGTGAGCGGGGCGAGGGTGCGGCGCAGGCTGCCATCTGAGCGGATCTCGTCGTAGATGAAGGTGACATCCTCCACCTGACTGATCGGATCGTAGGTCGAGGTGAGCCACTTCTGCACCGTGCTGCCAAAGGGCGCGGCAAAGCTGCCTTGCAGGTAAAGATTATTGTCCAAGCGTGCTGCCTGGTCCGGCCATATGGTCGGGCCAGGCAGCGCCACGATCAGCCGTCCACCCGCGGCCAGGTGGGGGCGAACGCGGCGCAGGGTGGCAACTTGCGCCTCCATTGTGGTGAGATACTGGAAGGTATTTCGCGCAATGATAATCAAGTTGGCGCGATAATTGGCGGGCAGCTTGACGCTGCTCATCTCGGCGGTGAGCAGGGTATAATCGCTGGCCTCTGCAGCGGCCAGGCGTTCACGGGCAAGCGCCAGCATCGCGGGCGAGGCATCTACCCCCACCACTGCGCCTCCCTCTTGTGCCAGCGGCAACAGCAGCCGTCCCGTGCCGCAGCCAAGCTCCAGAATCTGCGATTTTGGATTTTGGATTTTGGCAGGGTGGGCGTTGTAGATGTGATCGGCGTAGATACTGGCGTAGTTGAGGTAGAAGGCTACATCCTCGTCGTAGTCATTGTATTCAAGATCGTAGAAAGCCGCGAAGCGGTCTAGATCCTCGCGGGGATTTGCGCCATCCATACCCAATGCTCCTTTGCCTGAATATCAGGCGACTTTGGTGAAAGTAAATTGCCAGGTTGAACAACGGATCGCCCCATCTTAAATTGCGCCAGGGCGTACAACGGTTCGCCCCTACTGAAATACAGCTTACCCCCGCGAAATAGCCGCAGCGACTAGCCGCTGCAGCAAGGCGGCTTCGGCCTCGCGGGTGAGAGCTTCGCCGTCCAGCTTGGCGCGGCGCAGTTCGTCAAGGATCGGCTTGTACGCCTTGCCTTGAGGCAGGCCCAGCGTAGCCATGTATGCGCCGCCCAGTTCGGGCTTAATCGCCACCAGTTCGCGTCGGTAGAGGTCAATCTTGCCCAGCGCGGCGGCCAGCGCGTTGACGCTCGCGCCGCCATAGGGGGCAAGCGCGTAGGTGGTCGCCAGCAGGGCGGCATCGGGGTAGGGGTGCAGCAGGTTGTAGATGTCGCTAGGGCGGGCGGCGCGAAGCAGGTCGGGGATGCCGATACGTAGCTGGCGGGTCTGCTGCATCAAGGTGCGGGTATCGGCATCGAGGTTGAGCCGGTCGCTAACGCGCCGCTGCTCCTCATCGCTCAGGCGATATGTAAGCAGCAGCAGATAGAGCAAAGGCCGCTGGATAGGCGACTCGGCGAGGGCAACCGCCTCGGTCTGGTGGCGCAACTGCTCGTCCCAGCGCAGCGCGGGGTCTACTGCCGCCAGGATGCCCAGTTCGGCAAGGCGGGCAAACATGGCAGGGGCGCGTTCTTCCCGCAGCAACTTCTCAAGCTCGTGACGCACGCGGTCGGGGCTGAGGCGCTCAATCAGCCCGCCGCTAATCGCCTCGCGCAGCAAGCTGAGGGTAGTGGGTTCGATGGCAAAGCCGAGCCGCTGCTCGTAGCGCACCGCGCGGAAGATGCGGGTGGGGTCGTCAACGAAGCTGGCAGGGTGCAGCACGCGGGTGAGGCCCGCGCTGAGGTCGGCGAGGCCGCCATAAGGATCCACCAGGGTATAGTCGGCGAGGCGCAGGGCAATGGCATTGATGGTGAAGTCGCGACGGCGCAAGTCGGTGGCAATGTCGGGGACAAAGCTGACCGTGGGCAACGCGGCGAGCGCGGCATAGCTCTCCTGCCGCGTGCTGGCAAAGTCAAGATAGACAAGCGTGGTGGGTGGATCATCTCCCGGCCAGATGAGCTTGGCGGTGCCGAAGGTGGTGGTTATTGGTTTTGAGTTTTGGTAGGGGCGGATTGCGTCCGCCCTGAGTTTTGAGTTAGTGAGGGGTGCAGTGGCAGCGCCATTGCTTGTGTCGAGAGAGGTAGCGACAGCGGTGGCGAGGGCAACGGCATCGCCCTCGACCGCAATATCGAGGTCGAGGTTAGGGCGATCGAGCAGCAGGTCGCGCACGAAGCCGCCTACCAGATATACGGCCACTCCGCTGCGTTGCGCTGCACCGATCACGACATCCAGCGCCTGTTGGTAGGGTGCGGGCAGACGAGTGGCGATTTTGGATTTTAGATTTTGGATATGAGGTTGGAAGTTAGGAGCATCGCTCATGAGCGGAGTATAGCACAGGAGGCGAGGTGGGGCAAGAATAGCGGAAATGCTGAATGTTGAATGTTGAATGTTGAATGTGGTTAGGTAGGGGTGAATCGTTGTTCACCCTGGTAGGGCAGCCATATAAGCAATGATTGCAGCGGGTGGGGACGATACGTTATACTTGAGGCCATGAGTGAGCGACGAAGACAGAATGGGGCGCGTAACGAGCCAGAGCAGCCGCCAGAGGTGCCGATTAGCACGCTGCTGGAGGCGGTGCTGTTCGTGGCAAGTGAGCCGCTGGCGGTGGCTGCATTGGCGAAGGCGCTGATGGCGAATGGGCGGGAGGTAGAGGATGCGCTGGTCAGCTTGCAGGATGAGCTAATTACCCGCAATCGCGGGCTACGAGTGCAGCGCGTCGGCGACCAGGTGCAGATGGTAAGCGCCCCCGCTGCTGCGTCGGTGGTGGCGCGGCTGCTGGGGGTGCAGGCTAATACGCGATTGAGCGAGGCGGCCCTTGAAACCCTGGCCCTGATTGCCTATCGCCAACCGCTTACCCGTGCCGCAATCGAGGCGGTGCGTGGGGTGGACAGTGGCGGGGTGGTCAATACCCTGCTGGCGCGAGGGCTAATCGAGGAGGTAGGCAGGCTGGAGACGGCGGGCCGCCCGATACTATATTCGACGACGGCAGCCTTCCTGCGTTACTTCGGGCTGTCGAGCTTGCAGGAGCTGCCGTCTTTGTAGTACCAATTAGTCAAGGTGATGGTGTAAATTGCATCAGGGCGCACGTCCGTGCGCCCCTACGGAAACACACTACCTACTTGGCGAATTGGTATAATTTACGATTGCTTGTACTGCCGGTCAAGCAGCTTGTAAACGCCGAGGATCTGCAGGCTGAAGACAATCACGCTGAGGAAGCCGAGGGTGAGCGGGTCGGAGGCAATGCCGAGGAAGAAGGCGGCGATCACGCCGAGCATCAGCCCCGCGCCCATGCGGATGGTCAGTTCGCTGAGTTGCTTGGAACCGACCCGCTGGGCCAGGCCGATTGCCAGCCCGCAGGTGGGCGCGACGCTGAGGCCGAGGACGAGGGTGCCGAGTAGCCAGCCGGAGAGCAGCGCGGCGGCGAGGGTGCCGAGGGCGCTGGCAGCGACCGCTAGCAGGCTGACGATGCGCCTACTGGCGCGGAAGTCGAACAGGATGGCGCTAATCCAGCAGGCGGCTAGCGCGGCAGGCACTACGAACCAATGCTGGCTGACCCACAGGGTCGCGCTGTCGCGGTGAGTGGCAGCATAGTCGGCCAGCTTCGCCATTAGCGAGGCTTGCATTCCCGCGTAGCCGCTGAGGATGAGCAAGGGCAGGAAGCAAAGGCTGGTAACGGTCCAGGTGGTGGCCTGGCGCAAGTCGCGCTGGCCCTCGGCGGTGAGACCGATAATGTACTGTTTTAGCTGTTGCGGCGCGGTGATAAACCATTTGAGCAGTAGCAGCCAGTGGAGGGGGTTGTGGGCGGCGATGCGGCGGGTAGGAGATTGCATAACTTTACTGCGGTCCTTTCTATTGCAGGGGCGGCCAACGTTGACGATATGGCTGAATTGTAACATGGAGTCGGGATTGCGACAAGCGGTACTTTCTGGCTATTAAAGAGTCCACTATGAGCCGCTCTGCTACGCCAACAGCAACTCGCGGCGGCTGAAGAAGCGGCGGGCTAGCAGCAGGGCGATGAGCAGATATAGCAGGTTGGTAGTAAGGGCCAGCAGCGTCCAGGATTGATAATCAGGGTTGTGGGCAAGCTGGTAGGTGAACAACATAGGGAAGGTTAGCGCATTGAAGGGGGCGATCAGGAAGCGCAACTGGGTCGGCACATCGGCGACGCTGTAGCTGAAGACGCTGAGGGCCAGCAGGGCCAGGATGGTGAGGCGCACGGTAGAGTGGCTAATCAGGGGCATCGCCAGCGCGGTTATCGCGCTAATGGTCACAACATTGAGCAGCATTGCGCCGCTGCCCACCGCTATATAGAGCCAGGGGTTCTGGTCGGGGGCGAAAGTGAGCAGGCGAGTGGGCAGCAGGTAGGCCAGCAGCAGGGCGTATGTGGCGAACACCAGCAGTATTGCTGCCAGTAGCTTGCCCACATAGAAGGGCCAGCGGTTGGTCAGCCGCGCCAATACTGCATAGCTGCGGGCTTTGGTGGCCGAAGTGATAATCAGCGCAGTGGTGAGCATCGCCTGCAACACCAGGTATGCGCCGATGATCGCGGCAAACTCGTTGTAGGTTCCCTTGTCTGATGGATATTTGAAGAATATAGCGACAATCGCGGCAGCAGGCAGCAACTCGGCGAGAAACTGCCAGCTACGCAGGTGTTCGCTGATGGTGTGGCCGGTGATGGTGAAGATTGAGCGCATGGATTATCCTTTGCGGAGGGGTTAGCGAGTGATAGAGCGGGTTGGCACTTTGGTGGGTACGCCGCGACTTACTTGCAGGTAGACATCCTGAAGGCTGCGGCGCAAGGGGTTCATTGAGATGATGCGTGCGCCTTCCTCTAGTAGGGTTTGCAGCACCCGCTGGCTGGCGGCGGCGGGAACTACCAGGCAGTTGCCGTCCACGTCGAAGGTGCCGAGTTCCATCGCTTGCAGGCGGATCATCGTCGCCGCGCTGATCTCGTCGGCTACGATTTCGACTAGATTAGCGAGGTTGAGCAGATCGGATACCGCGCCGCTACGCACCAGTTCGCCACGCCGCAGGATGCCTACCGTGTCGCACAGGTCTTCGACTTCCACCAGTTGATGGGAGCAGAGCAGCATCGTCACCCCCTCGGCGCGGAGGCGAGCGAGGATGTTGCGAATGTCCCATTGCCCGCCAGGGTCGAGGCCCGCCGATGGCTCGTCGAGGATGAGCAGGGCGGGCTTGTGGATCAGCGCGGCAGCGATGCCCACCCGCTGAGTCATCCCTTTCGAGTAAGTGCCGATATGCCGGTCAGCAGCCGCGCTGAGGCCGACCAGTTCGAGCAAATCGGCAATGCGCTGGCGCAACTCTTCGCCGGGTACGCCCGCCAGTTTGCCCAGGTAGCTGAGGTATTGCACTGCGCTGAACTGGCGATCAAACTGTGGCTGCTCTGGCAGGTAGCCGATACGCTGGCGGGCGCAACCGAGGTTGGCATCGTCGAAGATACGCAGTTGGCCGCTACTGGGAAAGGTGAAGCCCATCAGCAGGCGCACCAGGCTGCTCTTGCCCGCGCCGTTCTCGCCCAGCAGCCCAAAGCTCTCGCCCTGATGCACGGTCAGGTTCAGGTTGCTGAGGGCGCGGATGCGGCCATAAGATTTGTTCAGATTGATACACTCGATGATGGGGTTGTCTAGCATCATTACTTGCTCTTCTCCGCGATCTGCGGGACAATAAACCTAGAAGGTGGTCACGCCAGTGAAGGTGATTTTGCCGACACGCACGCTGGGTAGACAGTAGTTTACATCATCCATGCCGTTCTGGCACCACCAATCCTGGCAGACCTTGGGCTGGCCGACGGCCTCAGTGGTGTTGAACAGGTCAAAGATGCCCTGGGTGAAGCGCATATTCTTGACCGCCGCGACGATCTCGCCATTTTCCACCAGGAAGGTGCCGTCGCGGGTGGTGCCGGTGGCGATCACGCGGGCGGGGTCGGGGCAGTGGGTGTAGTGCATTCGGGTCATCAGCACGCC
The DNA here is from genome assembly GCA_038230695.1 of Chloroflexia bacterium. GTDB lineage: Bacteria > Chloroflexota > Chloroflexia > QHBQ01 > QHBQ01 > QHBQ01. Next base: position 21,906 of record JBBRMT010000005.1, on the reverse strand, counting down.
GCGCTTCATGCCGCGCACCAGATCGGCGGTGGTTGCCTCACCCCACTGCATCAGCAGGTTGCGGGGATATGGATAGCCCTCATTACCGTTGAGCGGGTTGGCGGCGTGGCCGGTGCTGCGCTTGCCTTCTTCTTGCGAAGCGGCGTAGCTATCGTAGACTACGCCCTCAGCGATACCGTCAGTAACGATGTTCACCCGCCGCGTGGGCATCCCCTCATAGTCAATCGCGGTTGGCATACAGCGAGGGTCGCGGGCATCGTCCCACCAGGTAACCAGCTTGCCGGTCACTTGCTGGCCGAACTTGCCAGTCAGGTAGCTGCGGCCATCCTGCACGCTGCGGGCATTGAGGGCGTAGGAGACCGGGTAGTAGACCATATCGGCAACGCAGTCGGGTTCCAGCACGGCGGCGTAATCGCCCAGCGGCAAGGTAATCTGGTTGCGGTTGAGGCGGCACTTCTCGGCGGCGGTGCGGGCGATGGCAAGGGGGTCGAGCGCAGCTGCATCGCGGTTTAGCATATCGCCATAGCCGGTGCCTTCACCGTTGTCGAACAGGGCGCGAAGATAGGCGGAGGTATTGGGCGCATAGGCACGCACGCCCAGCGAGTTGACCACTGCCAGTTCGGTCACGGTCGTCTTGTAGGTGCCGAAGCAACTGAAGCCATGCTCGTCGGCTACCGCGATTATCTGGCGGATGGCATCGGCGCGGGCCTGGGGGTTCTGCTCGGAGACGCTCTTATAGAAGTAGGGCGCATCGGCTGGCCCCTCGGCATCGGGTTGCGGTGCGGGCAGCGAGTGGAAGTGGGGGTTGGGCTGCAGCAGCTTCGCCAGGGCAATCGCCTGTTCGATGGCAGCGGCGAGGTCGGCGGGGGCGAGGCTATTGGCCTGACTGCGGGCCACTGCGCCGTTGACCACCACGCGCATACCCACTTTGGTGTTCTCCTGCAACACGTTCTGGTGGATCTCGTTGTTGGCGTAGCGGGTAACGGCGGTACGCTCGGTGAGCATGGTCAGTTCGGTCTGGTCGGCGGGCGAACCCTTCAGCGCATCTTCCAAGATAGTGAGGGCGCGGTCACGCCCAAGCAGGGGCAGGCTCATCGGCTAACCCTCCCTTTCGATGTTGATGTTGGTGAACAGCGCGGGGCTGGCTCCGTGCGCCACATGAACGCTCTGCAAGGGTTCGCCCTTGGCGCAGCCGAGGAAGCCCCACAACTGCCACTCGTCTGCCCCGGCCACCGCCTGGCAATTGCCCCAGAACACGGGGGTCAGTTCGCTGTAGGCCGCGCCCTTGTAAAGCTGGCCCAGCTTGCCGTTCTTGATCTCGTAGCAGACCTCGGCGCTGAAGTGGAAGTTGAGCCGCTTGTCGTCGAGGCTCCACGAGGAGGGGGTTTCCAGATAGTAGCCGTCGTCCACCTGGGCAATCAAATCGGCAAGACTGCCGCCGCTGCCGGGCATCAGGCTGACGTTAGTCATTCGCACGATGGGGATACGGCCCCAGCCTTCGGCGCGGGCGCAACCGGCGCTGGGGCGGCCAATCGCGGGCGCGGTGTCGCGGCTGCTGAGATAGCCGACGAACTGCCCATCCTTGACGATATGGTAATCCTGCGCGGGTGTTCCCTCGTCGTCCCAGCCAAAGGTGCCGAGGCCGCCGGGGAGAGTGGCGTTGGCATCAATGTTGACCGCAGGCGAACCGTAGGTGAAGTTATCCAGCTTGTCGGTGGTGAGAAACGAGGTGCCAGCGAAGGCGGCCTCCCAGCCCAGCACGCGGTCGAGTTCGATGGGGTGACCGCAGCTTTCATGCACCATCAGGCCAAGCTGGTTGCTACCCAGCACCACGCTGGCCCGCTTCGGCACGACATAGGGGGCGGCGACCAGGTCGGAGGCTTCCTGCCCTACACGTAGGGCGTTGCCCACCAGGTCTAGTTGCTCGATGTATTCGTAGCCCGCCTGGTGGTAGTTGCCGCCGCGCCCATAGGTACGCATATAGCTCTCGCCATCCTTGACCGCCAGGGCCATCAGGCTGCCGCCGCTCTCCACCAGCCGCTGACGCAGTTGTGAGCCGGTGCTATTGACGAAGAAGGTGGCGGTTTCCTTGAATAGCAGGACCACGCCAGTCACCTTGACGAACTCGCCCTTGCCCAGATTGTTGCAGGCTTCGAGGGCGAGGGCGATGCGTTCATCCAGCGGCACATCGAACGGTTCGCGCACGACGGCGGTGGCGTACTCGCCGACTTGCGGCGGCAGTGCGTCAATGGCGGCGGGCTGGCGGCGGGCAGTGCTGCTGGCGCGGGCGATGCTGACCGCCTCGGCCACGGTATCCTCTACGGCAGTCTTGTCGGTGCGGTCGGTGCTGCTAAAGCCCCAGCCGCCACCCACCATCACGCGCACGCCCCAGCCGTTGTCACTCTCGCGGCCCAGGTGTTCAATCGCGCCGTCGCGGGCGTTGATGCTCTCGGTGGCGCTATCCACCATGCGGGCCTCGGCGTAATCCGCGCCCAGGCGTTTGGCCGCTTCGATGGCGGCGGTGGCAATTTCTTCTTGCACTATTTATCCCTCTCTTCGATGAGATATGTCACGTCTTATCTTCTGGGGTCCCCTGGCTTTTTATCACACCGCCAGCATTAGTTCAGCTTCTTCGTGGGTATCTTCGTTGACGAGCAGGAGCTTACCAGCATCGTCGCCACGTAGCTGCTCGTTGGCGTTCAGCAGTTCAATGCCATAAACGGTACCATCAGGAGCTATATCTATAACCAAATCCTCACTTATGCGTATTGCCTCCACGCCAGTCTGCTTCTCCTGGAGGCGAATATAGGCAACGTTGCGGCGTGGGTTGTATGTAATTCTCATCTAGCTCTACCCCAGTTTGGTGTGCCGACATTATACAATACCGCCCCACCTGCCACAACCATCTTGCCGCCTAACTGATCTTCTCATCCTTCCCTACCACCTCATCATACCATTTACTCAGCCAGCCCAGTACCTCATCATATCGGGCGCGGGGTAGGTTCTTGTAGCTGCTGATGCGGTAGCGGCGGTAGAGTTCGGAGTAGACCTTGCCGTAGCTGCCCGCCGTGCCGTGTTCGTCCATGGCGTGGGCAACATTCTTGACTGCCAGGGCGATCTCCGCCGCCTGCTCGTCGGTGATGGCGGCGGCAGGGTCGAGGCGCAGTTCCAGACTGCTGAGGCGGGCGTTGGTTTGGTGGATGAAGCTACGCATATAGTCGGCCATCTTGCCGAGGCGGTCACGGTCAACCGCCTGGGCGGTGGCAACATCGGTCAGTTGCCGCTCGAACTCCACCTGCTGCTGGGCCAGATTATAGACCACCGCCGCCATCTCCAGCGTCTGCTCCGCGCTACTTAGGCCGGTCGCCTGTGGCACGGCGGCGGAGGTAACGTTGGCCTTAAAGGCATCCCACAGCACGCGAAAGCCCTCAGCGCGGTAGCGTTTCAGTTTCTCTTGTAGTTCCGGCCTGATTTTAGATGTAGTAATGCCGAAGAGCCAACCTGGAAGTAGATCCAAAGGCAGACAGAGCATTGCAAGCTGGCGACCATCGGCAGCGCTCATCTGCACCTGACGGATACGCTCGGCCATTACCTCATCGCGCAGAATGCGATTGCGTTGTGAGCCAAATGATAGGCCGAGGAACGTGGTCAGCGCCCGAATGGGTACATAGATTTCCTCATCTACAAGCTGGGCCACGGGGATATCGTCGCCATAGAAGCTAACAACCTTCTCAGTACGTGGTACGATTGCCGGGGTTGCCTGTTCATCTTGTTCCAGGCTGTTGATATCCTGTCCATCCTCGAGCATTGCTTTCTCCTTCGTTAGCACCGTGTTCATAATGAATACGGTGCGTTAGGCATTGTGTTCATAATGAATACGGTGCAATTTTGTAGTTTTGTTGGTTGATGAAGATAACCGGTCGCCATCCGCTGCTCATACTACACATCAGTTGATGCTATTATGGCATCAACTGAAACCAGTTGTGTCATCCAATGACACAACTGACCTGTCAACAAATGCAATAATGGCAGCGGTTGCCCGGTGGCGATATGCCAACCGTATGTGTTACGCACACAGTTGATGCCATTATGGCCCCAACTGAGCATTAGCTAGTAAGCCAGGCTTCAGTTGTGACCATAACAATCACAACTGGTGCCATTATAGAGCTGATTGGCAGTCAAGCAATGCCTTTATTACGTCGCTTGCCGCTGAAGCGTGTTCATATGGAGATCTATGGTTATAACAACCACACATCTCCATCGCATTTATACATAATGATAGTTAACACGGTGGGTCAGGCATTGTGTTCATTATGAACACGGTTGCCAGCCAGCAGGTGTATTACACACTCACTGCTGCCGCGCCGCCATTATACACCCCGCTCCCGCTTGCCACAAACGTCGGATTATCGGTATAATCCAGCCATGCGCGTGCTGCTCGTCTCTCATGCAATGGTCACGCGCTCGAACCACCGCCTGGCGGAGGAGTTGAGCGCCTATCCCGACCTGCACCTCGAAGTCCTCACCCCGCCCTGGTGGGATGAGGAGAGCCGCCATGTGGCTCAGGAGAAGACGGCAGATCCGCATTATAAGATCCGCATCGGCAAGTTGGGCTACTTGCGCCAGCCCAAGCCCAATCTGTTTCTCTTCCGCACCGGGCTGGCGAAGACGTTGCGCGAGGTGAAACCGGACATTATTGACTTCTACGAGGAGCCGTTCAGCCTGGTGATGGGCCAACTGCTGGCGCTGAAGCGGCTGTTCGCCCCGCGTGCGCGGTTGATGTTCTACTCGGCGCAGAACATCTATAAGCGATACCCGCCGCCATTCCGTCAATTTGAGCAGGCCGCCTTTCGCGCTGCCAGCTACGCCAACGTCTGTGCCAGCGAGGTGGGTGAGGTGCTGCGGCGCAAGGGTTATCGGAAGCCGCTGGCGCTTATCCCGCTGGCGGCAGATGAGGCGGTGTTTAGACCGATGCCCGAAGCAAGGGCCGCGCTGCGGGCCAAGCTGGGCATTGCGCCAGATGCGTTGGTGCTGGGCTATCTGGGCCGCTTGAGCGCAGAGAAGGGAGTGCAGGATATTGTGGCCGCGCTGCCCCTGCTGCCCAATGATGTGCAAATGCTGATTGTCGGCGGGGGCGAACGCGGGCCGCTGGAGCAGCAGGCACATACCCTGGGGGTGGCGGAGCGACTGGTCTTCAGCGGGGCAGTCAATCGGCTGGACGCGCCGCGCTACCTCAACGCGATGGACGCGCTGGTGGTGCCATCGCATACCACGCCTTCGTGGAAGGAGCAGTTTGGCCGCATTATCGTCGAGGCGTTCCTATGCGGCGTGCCGGTGCTGGGTAGCGACAGCGGGGCGATACCCGAAGTGGTAGGCGATAGCGGCCTGATCTTCCCCGAAGCCGATGTCCCCGCCCTGGCCGTTGCCGCCAATCGGCTGCTGGCTCAGCCTGCGCTGGCCGCCGACCTCAGCCGCCACGCCCTGGCCCGCGCTCGCGCCGAGTTCACCTGGTCGCAGGTGGCCGCTACCCGCTATCAGATATACAAGCGAATGATGAGTGATGAGTGATGAGTGATGAATTGGCAGTTAGTAGGTCACCAGAGAAGGCTACGATAAGCGTTGAGGCGCTTCAGCATTCACCCTCACCCAACCCTCTCCCTCAAGGGAGAGGGCTACTAAACAACGCGAGAGTCGCGCTGGTTCACGATTACCTGAACGAGCATGGCGGGGCGGAGAATGTGGTCGAAGAGTTCATCGCCATGTTCCCCAACGCGCCGCTGTATACCTCACTGTTTGAGCCGAGGGTGATGGGCAAGGCATTCAGCCAGCACGAAATACGCACCAGCTTCATGCAACGCCTCCCCAAGCGCAAGGCAATTGCAAAGGGCTACCTGCCACTCTATCCGCTTGCCTTTCGCCAGTTCGACCTCAGCGGCTTCGACATCATCCTCTCCAGCGCCAGTTCGTTTGCCAAGTGGGTACGCAAGGGGCGGGCGATGCACTTCTGCTACTGCCATACCCCTACCCGCTTCGTTTGGATGCAGGACGAATATCTCAGCCGCGAGGGTAGTGGGGGGCTGAAGCAGCGGCTGCTTCGCCCGCTGCTCAATCGCCTGCGCGACCTCGACTACCGCGCCGCGCAGCGGGTGGACTATTTTATTGCTAACTCGCAGATCACTGCCGAGCGTATTCGTCGCTTCTACAAGCGCGACAGCATCGTGATCAACCCGCCAATCAGACTAGCGGAGTTTGAAAGTCTGGAACTGCAGAAGTCACCGGCGATTGAGCAGGGCGGTTACTTCCTATGCCTGTCGCGGCTCTTGCCCTACAAGCGTATAGACCTGGCGGTAGCGGCGGCCAACCAGATCGGCGTGCCACTGGTGGTGATTGGTGATGGGCCGGAACGAGCCGCGCTGGAGCGCGAGGCAGGGCCGACGGTGAAGATGCTGGGTCGCCTGCCCCGTGCTGAGGTGTTGCGCTATATCGCGGGTTGCACTGCGCTCATCTTTCCAGGGGTTGATGACTTTGGCATCACCCCCATCGAGGTGATGGCCGCAGGTCGCCCCGTGATCGCCTACTCCCAGGGTGGCGCGTTGGAGACGGTGGTGGAGGGCGAAACCGGCACCTTCTTCCACGAGCAGACCGCCTTTGCCCTTGCCGCTGCGATGCAACCTTTCGACCCCGCCGCTTTTGACCCCGCGATATGTCGCGCCCACGCCGCGCAGTTCGATGTTAACCACTTTGCGTCCCGCCTGCTGGACTTTATGGCGAGCAAGTATGAGGCAGGTACGTAGCCCAGCGGGCGACCTTTGTTATTACCGTGTTGCTTTACCCCTCGATTTACCCCTCTTAGCCGTTACGCATCGCGCCCCAGCTGTTAACCACCTTGTTTGTGGCACCTTCGACAGCCATACGGCGGCAAATGGCTCCCACTTTGACATAATGTGGATAAAACTATTGACAAAGCGACGCAGTTCTGCTAATATAGCATTGTTCGACACCAACCTGTCAGAATTGCCCGAAATTGACAACCTGCAGTACGTAAGCGATAGAACAGTTTTGCGTCAGTTATTATAACACACAAAGGACCAGAGCATGACTTCGATCAGCAAATATGGCGACATCGAGTTCGGCGACAATAGTGAGATGTTCAACTTCTACGGCCTGTTCGAGCAGCCGTTTCACACCGGCACCGATCCTCGCTTCTTCTATCTGTCCGATCAGCATAAGCAGATGATTGACCGCTGCCTGCGGGTGATTCAGGATCGGCTGGGCTTCGGGGTGGTGCTGGGGCCGGTCGGCATTGGTAAGTCAAGCCTGGCGCGGGTGCTATATTACCGCTTCGAGCTACTTGCCGATTATCGCGTGTCGGTAATCTACGACCCCAGCGGTGCGCCGGGCGCAATCCTCAAGACCATCCTGCGCGAGTTCGACCAACCCTACACCTACCGCCATATTGATGCGCTGCGGCAGGCGTTTCAGGATTTCGTCTACCGCGAAACCCAGGATTATGGTCGCACCATTGTGCTGCTGATTGATGAGGCGCAGACGATGAACCGCCACACCTTCGAGTTGCTGCGCCGCTTGCTCAATTATGAGGGCAAGAATGAGAAGCTCTTGCAGATTATTCTATTCGGCCAGAACGAGCTTGCCAAGCGGGTGATCAGCAAACCCAATCTGCAAAATCGGGTGATGAGTTGGAACAATCTGGTGCCGCTCGACTCGCGCAGCGTGGCCGAACTGCTCGAATATCGTCTATTCGTGGCAGGGCGTAAGGAGAAGCAGCCATTGTTCACCCTCGACGGCGTAGTGGAGATGAACCGGCTGTCGGCAGGCATACCCCGCACCATTTGCTCGGTGGCCTATCAAGCGTTGCTGGTCGCCTATGCCCACCGCGCCCCCACTATCAATGCCGAACTGGTGCGCGAGGCGGCGGCGGTCGCCCTGCCGCCTCGCGGCGCGGGCAGCGGCCAGCCGGAACTACCAATCGTGGAGCAGAGCGACGAGGAAGAGGTGTGAGCAGCATGGGCCGCACCAAAGCCACTCAGATGCCGCTACCCACAATTGATGCGCCCGAAGCGCCATCACCGTCGCGGCGTGGGCGGCGGACAAAGGGTGAGGCGAGGCTTAATGATGTGCTGCTAGCCACCCACGATGGCGAGCAGCCGGAGCATCCCGCCACCCTCAGCAAGTTGCTGCACTCGGCTACGCACACCGAACATCCGCTGCGTTATATCTCGCCTGCGGTGATTGCCGCCAACCCCCATCAGCCGCGCCGTACTATAGATGAGGCCAGCCTGCAGCAACTGATTGCTTCGATCCGCGAACAAGGTATCTTGCAACCCATCCTGGTGGCGCGGGGCAATAGTGGCGGTCAGTATATACTGGTTGCGGGGCAGCGGCGGTTGGAGGCGGCGCGGCGTATTGGGCTGGCGCGTATTCCGGCCATGATTATTGATCGCTTCGATAGCTCGTCGGTGGTGGATGCCCTGATCGAGAACATCCAGCGAGTTGACCTATCGGATATGGATGAGGGTGAGACCTTCCGCCTACTGCAAGAGGAGTACAACTGGACGCAGGAGGAGATCGCCCGCCGCATCGGTAAGGATCAGTCCTACGTCTCCAACCGCATTAGCGTGGTGCGAGACCTTACCCCCCTAACCAAGCAGCTGATTGCTGAGGCCAGTAATCCTGATGAAAACGATATTGAAGAAAATATGACGCGCGTCATATTTTGTCATACGGTCAATCGGGCGTTGGTGCGGCTGGCGGGCGGCTTGCAGGAGCAGGCGGTCAGGGAGCTAATCGCTAGCCAGCCGAACACTACGCGCAAGGCATTGGCAATCATTACTCGCTACAAGCCGAGCAAGCATATTGCTGCTGACAGCGATGTTAGCACAAGAGAGTTGCATCAGCGTGAATGGCGAGTGGACGTGAATGTGCTGCAAACCGCGGTGTTGCTGCAAGCTGGCGATGCCGATGGTGAGGCGTTGCTAGCGGCTCTGGAAGCTGACCTGGCTGCGCTACGCGCGCAACGCTTGCAGATTGCTCCCGCAAGCAGCCAATTGCAGTAATACTTGACTGAAGATTGAGGTTTGCCGTGAGATGCTCTGACGTTGTGGGTGAGAACACTGCGACGGGGCAGGCAAACAGGTGGGTTGTACCTTAGCATGGAGGTCATCGGGCCGTGACCATTCGCCATCGTGCGGATAACTCTGCACAGGATATAATTGAAATACTCGATCCCAACCTGCGCCTGGGCTTTGCCCAGATGCCGCGTCCGGTGCTGCGGGCAGTGGGCCTCAGCCGCAACGCCAAGACCCTCTACGCCCTGCTGCTCGACTATGCCTGGCAGGATGGCTCCTGCTTCCCCGGCCAATCACGCCTGGCTACCGACCTCGACATCTCGGTGGATACCCTCAAGCGCGACCTTGACGAACTGCGCCGCTATGGGCTGCTCAACTGGAAGCAACGTGGTATGAACCAGACCAATATCTATTATATCCTACCTCTGAATGAATGTCCCTACCTCAATTTGAACCGCAAGCAAGCCAAGCCTGAACTGGAATCCGCAGATTTGCCCCATCCTGAATCCGCAGATTTGCGGAATCCAGACTCCGCAGATGTTCGGCTTCCAGAGTCGGCAGACTTGCGGAGTCAAGAATCCGCAAACGCTCGGAAACAAGAGTCCGCAAAGGTGCGGAACAAAAAAGACGCAGCCTCACCAGACCCAGAACACCAGACCCAGACAACAACCCGTCGCTCCCGCGCAGCACGCACCAACCAGCCGAATGTTGTTGTTGTGATGCAGCCACCTGTAGCAGAGCAGCCAAACCCGCTCACCAACAAGCTGGTGGCCGAAGGGGTCACTGCCATCACAGCAACACGCATTTGCAGCAGTTATCCCGATGAGCGCATCAGCCAGCAGCTTGAGGCGCTAGCCTACCTGCGGCGTACCCGCCCCGGCGAGGTCAAAGACCCTGCTGCCTGGCTACGCACCGCCATCGAGCAGGATTGGGCTGCGCCGCGAGGGTTCAAGTCTGCTGCCCAGCGTGAAGCGGAGCAGACCGCCCGCGTGGCCGCCTATGCCGAGCAAGCCAGTATGCACGACCTGTTTAGTATCGCGCCGTCACCTGCTTTGCCCGCCCCTACTCTGCCAGCGCCGCCCACCAGCGACATCTGGACTGCAGTTCTTGCCCGTCTTCGCCCCTATCTCAGCAGCGACAAACTCGCGCTACTCGAACGCGCCCGTCTGCTGCCCTACCTGCCAGGCCAACGAGTGGCAAGGCTAGCGGTTGCCAGCCTGTTTGAGCGCAGCCAGCTTCAGCCGCTGGATTTGCACCACCTTGAGCTTGCCCTTAGCGATATACTGGGTGAGAGCGTGGCAGTCGAAGTGGCGCTTGGCTGATCGTAACATTGATAAACTTTCATGTAATTAACATCAATGTAATGCTAACCCCTTTACACAAACTCCTGGTCACCTAATCGTGCATCTCCCCCACCAGTGAAGCAAGATGCAGCGCCTCACGGAAGCGGTTGACCAGCTCCATTTCGCTATTGATGTCGCGGATATCCAGATCCAGGTCGAAGGTAGCCTCTAGCAAAGCCCGAATGATCGAGTTCTTAGTCACCCGTGGCTCCTTACGCCGCCGCCCCTGGTGGATACGCCGCTCCAGGTTACTCAACCGATCCATCTGCTCGGTAGTCAGGCGGGTCGCCAGCGGCTCAAGCATCAAATAATGGGTCTCGCCGCTGCTATAGAACTCGGAGAACGCAATCTGCCGCCCCGCACCGTTTTCCTGCTCCTCAGCGTAGTCCACGATATACTCAGCGCGGGTTTCGTCGGCGATGCTGGTGCCGCTTGGCGCTTCGTGCCTGGTGGCTGCGCTGCTGAAGTTATCTACTCTGGAAGTGCGTGAGTTGTGATCTATAGAACTCTGCAAGTTTCGTTTATCGGATGGAGCGATCTCTGCACGCGGCGTGCTGTTAGTATGGAAAGTGCCAGAGTGTGGAAGTCTGGAAGTTGCGGAGTTATCCAATGCAGTCCTGGCCGACTCTCGACCAGACAAACTTCGGTTATCTGCAAGTCTATCACTTTGCGACTCTGAAACTCTGCTACTCTGTCCGCGACCAGCAGAATTAGGCTTGGCAACTTTCGCAGTTTCAGAGTTTGCCGCTCTGCTACTGCTTCGCGGCGAACTTTCACCCTGAGCAACTCTGCGACTTTGCGACTCTGCAAGTCTGGAAGTTGCTGGCTCATCCTCATCCCTTGTTACGGCTTCTGGCACAGCAAGTATAGGTTCTATAGTTTCAGAGTTTGATACTTCCTCACTCTGAGTCTGCTCCTCATCATCGCCGAAGAATATGCTTGCGCCCTTGCCGCGCATTGAGGCCCGTTTAACCGCCATTGATGATCACCTCCGCTAGCTTGCGATACGCATGCGCCCCCTCATGGTTGGGCGCAAAGTCGAGAATGGACATCATGTTGAACGGCGCTTCTTTGAAGCGCACGCTGTCCTTGATTACCACATCAAACACCTTGTCGCCGAAGGTGCGGCGGGTCTCCTCCAGCACCTCGTTGGAGTGGGTGGTGCGGGCGTTGAACATGGTAGGCAGGATGCCGGTAATCTTCAGCTTGGGGTTGAGCTTGAGCCGAACCCGCTCGATCGAGCGCAGCAGCAGTTGCAGCCCGCGCATCGCCAGGTATTCGCACTGCATGGGGATGATTACCCCATCGGCGGCCACTAGCGCATTGACGGTCAGCAGCCCCAGCGAAGGGTTGCAATCTATCAGGATGTAATCATACTTGCCCTTCACAGCCGCTAGCGCGTCGCGTAGGATGCTTTCCCGCCCCAACTCTGATACTAGCTCCAATTCGGCTGCGGAGAGGTCTATGGTGGCGGGTAGGACATCAGGGCCGCGTTCGCTCTTCTGGATAATGTCGTTCACCTTGGTGCCATCGCCGATTAGCACGTTATAAACGCTGCGGGTCAGCTTGCCGGGGTTCAGCCCCATGCTGGCGGTCAGGGCGCTCTGTGGGTCGAGGTCAACCAGCAGCACCCGCTTGCCCAGCTTGAATAGCCCTGCGCCGTGGTTGATGGTGGTGGTAGTCTTGCCCACCCCCCCTTTAGTGTTGGCAATTGCGATTATCTGCGCCATACTTCCTCACTTTCATTATTTGATAGTTATAAACTTCTTAACATTGATAGATACTGTTCGCCTTTACGCCTGCACAGTAGCGCGTAGCACCCTGGAAGTTTAATAGTTTTATTTCTAGTATACGAAACTTTGAAAGTTGCAAATATTAAGGCTTTGTTATTGACAAACTCATGAACCTTGAAGCTGCATAACTCTGATACTTCTCTGGTCAGCAGAATTATATCACAATGCCATCTTGTTTGCAAGTGTTAAAGCAAGGAAGTTAGAAGATCGGATTGTTTTGAAGTAATGAAGTTACATAATACCAAAGTTCCAAAGTTCTATTGTGCCAAACGTAAAGCATCGTACTCACTATCACAGCGCAACTGCCTGCGCCTCGCTGGTTTGTGGCTACCAAATAAAATCACTGGTATTGTTTATACGCATTGCTGCTTGAAGAGCAATCAGGCTGAGGTCGCGATTGGGGGACTGGGGGTTCAGCCCTCAGCGGCTGCGGTGTGGATATACTTATCGCCTATCTGATGCTGCACCCATCCATATACGTGATACCTGCTTGCACTAAGGTTAGCAGTTGATCAGGGAAGCAATGTATTTTGAGGATAGCCTGATCACGTTGCACCCGCTGGGTGCTGAACCCCCAGTACCCCAACGTGTGGCAGCCTCTCACTCTTGCACCTTTATGGAAGCGTTGCTCACTATCGCCGTATTTGTAGAGTTACTACGATCGGGTTGCGCCCCAGCCCCTGGCTACTCGGCGGCCCATTGCCATTACTCAATCATTACAATTACAGATTTGTAGAGTTGCGCCAATCGAGTTGCGCTCCTGCATTGCCTCTTGCATACACTGATTATGTTCACCTGTAAATATCTCCTAACAAGCAAATTGATCATGACAATTGGCGAAAATTGATCCAAATGGCTAGTATACGAATCCCGCCCGCAGAAAATTACCTGAAGCGGAGAGACGAATCAGAAGAGGGCGTTTAGCGGAAAAAGCATCTATGGCTACAAGGTTCGCGGCCTCATCTGTAAAATAGTTTACAGACAAGCAGCCCCGTCTATGGTATAATCCCTATTCAGTAAGCATCTCTAGTGAGGAAGCGCCCATAAAATGACCACAACCAACCCCACCAACTTCCGGGTCATTCCCCTCGGTGTAGGCGATGCCTTCACTACCGACTTTCGCCGTGCCAATAGCGGCTTCGTCATTCTGGCAGGCGAACACCGCCTGCTGCTCGACTGCCCCGGCTATATCGGCGCGGTTATGCGCCAGGCCAGCCAGATTAGCGGCATCACCGTCACTCCACCGTTGGTTAGCCACGCGATTATCACCCACCTGCACGACGACCACGCGGGCGGGTTGCTTGAATACGCCATCAACCATGCCGTGGCCCGCACCCCTGAAACTGCCTCCAGCCGCGACTATAATGCCGCCGAGCAGGCCGCTGCCGCAGCGGTTGGCCGCCCCACCCTCGTTTCGCATCCGGCGGTTATGGCCGCAGTCTGGCCGCAGCGCCTCTATGTCGGTCTCGGCCAATCTATCAACGAGGCTGGACAACTTGTGCAGAACCGCTTCTCCGACTTCTATCACGCCAGCCTCATCATCCCCGGCCAGCGTAAGTCGCTCGGTGATACTGGCATCGAGGTGGAGGCGCGACTGACTGTTCACCATATCCCCTGCGCCGCCTATCGCGTCTACTATCAGGGTTATTGCGTCGGCTTCAGCGGCGACACTGCTTTCGACCCTGCCCTGGTTGACTGGCTGGGCGAGGCTGACCTGCTGTTCCACGAGTCCACCTATGGCCCCGGCCATACCTTCTACCCCCTGCTGCGCGACTACGTACTCAGCCGTCCCGGTTTGGCCGATAAGCTCTACCTCTATCATTACCCTGACAACCTCGATGTGGCCGCCTCCGCCCTGAAGGTGGCCGAGGTGGGCAAGATCTACTCAGTTTAATCCTGCTGTGTTATAATCGGGTTATCCATAATCCGAGGAGCAGGATGGTGCAGAGTATCAAGATTAGGCCAGTCAAGGGCATCGCCGAGTGCCATGCCGTAACCGAGCTTCAGGTAGCCGCCTGGGGCTTCAGCCCTGAAGACGTTATCCCCGCCCACAGCATTGCCGCGATAATCAAGAGCGGCGGCATTGTGCTGGGCGCTTTCGTTCGCCATCTTAATGGCGACCAGCTGATCGGCTTCGCCCTGGGCTGGACTGGCCTGCGCGGCGGTCGCCCCTACCATTATTCCGATATGCTGGCGGTGCTGCCCGAACATCAGGAGCAGGGTATTGGCCGCAACCTCAAGCTGGCCCAGCGCGAGGCTGCCCTGGCGCAAGGCTTGGAACTGATGAGTTGGACCTATGACCCCCTGGTGGCCCGCAACGCCTGGTTCAACATCGTCAAGCTGGGCTGCATCGTACGTGAGTATGTGGTCAACCTCTACGGCGACGTGCAGAGCGCTACCCACGCCGGGTTGCCCACCGACCGCTTCAGCACCGAGTGGTGGCTGCGCTCCGCCCGCGTGATGGCCCGCGTTAGCCGCCCCCGCCGCGACTTCCCGACTAGCGCCTACCCCAACCCTGCCCTGAAACTGGGGAGGGAGTATGGCACCAACCCTGCCCCGACATGGGGGAGGAAGTCTGCCGAACCCGACGATTACGGCTCCGCCGCAGTGTTGATTGACGAACCCGACCAGCCCACCGACCAGCTTCCCCCCGACCATCAGCTAATCACCATCACCGAGCCATACCCCGCCAGCCGACGGCTAGTTGGCCTGCGCCTTGATGTGGGCGCGGCGATGCTGTGGGCGGAGTTGCCCGCCTATATCGAAAAGCTGAAGGAAGCCGACCTGGACGCAGCGGTTGACTGGCGACGGCAGACGCGGCGATTGTTCCAGGACTACTTTGCGCGTGGCTATGCTATCACCGGCATGACCCGCGTGGGCGAAGGCGAGCAGCGGCGGGTATTCTATCAGCTAGAAGCCAGCAAGGCTTAAACAATGTTGAATTGTGAATGTTGAATGCTGTATTAGGGCTTTGCAGCCTCAAGAGAAGTAAACTGTGAGACTTTGAAAGTCACATAGTTCTAACGGTGATCGGTATTTATACACCTTCGTAGGAATATCGTGTAGGGGCGCATGGCATACACCCCGGTTGGAGAGCTACCAATGATTAAACTAGCCCGCATCGAAATACGCACCCTGCGTCTGCCGCTAATCAGCCCGTTCGAGACCAGCTTTGGCCGCGACACTGTGCGCGAGGTGTTGCTGATCGCCGCGCATACCAGCGACGGACTGACTGGGTGGGGCGAGTGTAGCGCGTTCAGTGAACCGCTCTACAACGAGGAGGATAACGTCACCGCTCGCCACATCCTGGCCGACTATATCATCCCCAGCCTGCTCGACCAGCCAGTGGATAGCCCCCAGGATTACGCCGCCCGCTTTGCCCACATTCGCGGCAACCGCATGGCGAAGGCCGTGCTGGAGGATGCCCTGTGGGACATCGCCGCGCAGCAGGCAGACAAACCGCTTTGGCGCTTGCTTGGGGGTGTTCGGCAGCAGGTGCCAGCAGGGGTGAGCATCGGCATTGCCGCAAACGACGATGCGCTGGTGGAGCAGGTGGCCGACTTCATCGCCCAGGGCTACCAGCGCATCAAAATCAAGATTAAGCCGGGGCGCGACGTATCGCCCACCGCCGCCATCCGCGCCCGCTTCCCCCTCGTGCCGCTGCAGGTGGATGCCAACTCCGCCTACACCCTCTCCCCTGACCATCTTGCCTTGCTAAAGGCGCTTGATGATTACAACCTTCTATTGATCGAGCAGCCATTGGCCGAGGACGACATTGTTGACCACGCCACCTTGCAGGCGCAGCTAACCACCCCTATCTGCCTGGATGAGAGCATCCGCACCCGCGACGATGCCCGCAAGGCGCACCAACTAGGCGCGACTCGCGTTATAAACATTAAGCGCGGGCGAGTGGGCGGGCTGACCGAGGCGCTGGCAATCCACGATTATTGTCTTGCCAACAACATCCCGGTCTGGTGCGGGGGGATGCTGGAGACTGGCGTGGGGCGGGCGATTAACATGGCGCTGGCAACCCTGCCTGGCTTCACCATGGTGGGCGACCTCTCCGCCAGCAACCGCTTCTACGCTGAGGACATCATCGCCGCGCCCTTTGTGCTGCTCAACAGCGGCCCGCATCGCGGCACCATCAGCGTGCCGAACGCGCCGGGCATTGGCGTGCGGGTGGACGAGGGTAAGCTCGACCAGTACATGATCAATCTGCACGTTTACCGCGCCAACCCTTCGCTGCGCTGAAACAATCTTCATCGCACTGCGGTCAAATGGGGTGAAAGCGCGAAAGGAGCTAACAACTAACATGGACAACAATCCCCAAAACCAGCAACCCCAGCCGCCCCCCGGCGAACTCGCCAAGAGCGACTACAACTCCGGCACGCCGGTTACGCCCTACCAGGGGCAGCAACCACAGCCTGGCTTCCAGCAGCCCGACTACCAGAAGCAAGCCGCCTATCCGCCGCCCAACCCCATCCAACAGGCGTATCAGCAGCCGCAATACGGCCAGCAAGCATACGTCCGCCCCCTCCGCAACCCTAACCTGGCCTTCCTGCTCGAACTGCTCGGCTACGTCGGCTTCCTGGGCATCGGCCACCTCTACGCCGGTAACATCATCGGCGGCGCGATCCTGCTGCTGTTCGGCTGGGGCATTGCGATATTCCTGTTCAAGATTGGCGTGATCCTCAGCATCTTCACCCTGGGCCTCGGCCTCTGCCTGATTGTGCCGCTATTCCTCGCTGTGCCGCTCATATCCGGCTTCTGGGCCAGGCGTATCGCCAACCGCAACAATGCGGTGCGCCGCTAACCAACACCAACCCAACCCGAATATAACACGAAGCGCCCGGGCCAATCGGCTCAGGCGCTTTGGCTATTATTCGCACGTATTCCGTAGGGGCGGGTGGTTGCCCGCCCTGGTTCAGCGCGTCAATGCTCATCGGGAGCATCAACATTGGGTAAGGACGATAGCATTGCCCATGCGGGGCAGAGTCTCACAGTCTCGTTTCATCGCCACAGGGGTGACGGGATGGTGAGACTGAGATTGGCACGCCCACGCATAGCATGGGCGGCTTAACCGCGCATGGCATACGACTTGCTATACCTAAACATACTAACAATGATAGTCATGAAATCGTGTCGGCTTTGCATAACCTTTGCATTGACATTTGACAGGGTTTGTGTTATACTTATGCTAAAGCCAACGAACGATGATTAGCACTTCCACCACGCAACCCGCACACCAGAAGGAGTAACACAATGGCCGACACAGCTGACACCACGATGGCCGCAGCCTCATTTGGCAGCCTGACTCTATCCGAGGTCTACGACACCCAGCCGACATATCGCTATGAGACAGGCACGAGCGCGATGCCGGTAATTGCTAATCGGCCTAATACTTCAACCAGTGTGGGAGGTATAGGAAATTACGTGCTAATGCCCGACCTCAGCCTCAGCCTCAGCCCTGACCCAATCCCAGCCGCGCAGGATGTTGAGCCTGGCGACGAAGAACTTATCCAGATGTTGTGCGCCTCCCGCTACCAGTTGAACGCCATTGCCACCCAAACCCAGTCGGCGACCGCTAGCAGCATTTCAGCTAGCGGCAGCCAGCGCGGGCTTTTGGCTCAGCCAGATGCTCGCGCTCTGGAAATATTGTACGACCGCCACTCGCGCCGATGCTATTCGCTGGCGGTACGCATCATGAATAATCCGGCTGAAGCCGAAGAGGTGGTGCAGGAAGTGTTTCTCAAGCTGTGGCAGAGGCCGCAGAGTTTCGACCAGCAGCGGGGGCGGTTTATCACTTGGCTGCTAAGTGTGGTACACCACCGCTGCATTGACGAATTGCGCCATAACCAGCGGATGTTGCCACGCAACATCCGCTTCGATGCCGAGGATGGCGAAGACCTGCTCGACCGTCAGCCTTCCCGCCAGAAAGGCCCGGAGGAAGTAACCTGGGAGAGCTTCCAGCGCACTGCCATACGCAATGCCATGTCCCGCCTCTCTACGACGCAGCGGCGGGTGATCGAGCTTGGTTACTTTGGTGGCATGACCCAGCAGGAAATGGCCGCTGTTCTATGTGAGCCACTGGGGACAATCAAGACGAGGGTGCGGCTGGCGATGCAGAAGCTAAGGCTGATGCTGGAGGCGGATGGCTGGGAGAACCGGTTCTAATGCCAGTTAGCCAGCGGATAACACGGTAAATCGTAGGGGCGGGCGGCTGCCCGCCCATTTGCAACGCACCGCAACCAATTGCAACCAACAATGCCGAGGTAGGGGCGCATGGCATACGCCCCTACACAAGCAGTTTCAATGTGTATTGTCGTTGTGTGAGTGAGCGCGATAAATCCGCGCCCCTGCGATCCGCCGATTGACCAACCTCTGGCAATTCCGCCTGAGCAACCATTGGCGAACCCCGAACAACCGCAATGTAGGGGCGTAAATTCATTGCGCCCTCGTCACCCTAGATATGATCAGGCAAATGCCCTCGCCTTGAACACAAGGTGAGGGCATTATATCTGACGTTCTACCTGACCACCTGGTTCTAGCTCGTTGTCACGTTGAAGGCGCAATAGTCTATCGCGCCCATTGCCTGACATTTAATCTCCTTCACCCCTACGCGCAGCCCGGTTAGAGCGCCGTAACTGTTATGCAGACCTTCGGTAATATAGGCGCAAATTGGTTCATTGCTCTTAATCAGGCTACACATCGAGCAAGGTCTAACCGTTACCAGCACGCCATCGTCCGTATTCTTTATGCTTATGGTATCCGTCTGGGTATTCAGCGCCGCAGTGTGCATAGCCGCCGCCCGCTGCAGGCGCTCCACGCCTTCCAGTCCCTCTAGCGTGGGCGTTACCTGCCTTGCCAGGGCGGTAGTAAATAGCCTGGAACTCTCAATACCGGCGTAGCGTCCAAAGCTGATGAACAGATCCTTGCCCACCTGTCGGTATATCTCGGCGCAAACCATCGCCCACTCATCATCGGTCGCCTCGATTACCGTAGGGTCACTCGACGGCGGCTTACTAAGGTAGCGCTCCCAGGGGGTGGTGGCTATAACCTTGCGGTATGATGGACCGAGGGCTTTCTCCAGCCCCCCGATCAGGATACTAACAAGTGGGTCGGAGACCAACCCTACATTCGCTTGCTTGTCCATCGTTACTTCCAATCCTTATAAGTCAAGTAAAGCTCTGTTCATAAACAATGTTTGTTACCGGCTTCATTATAACACAATCAGGCAGGGGCAACGGTGGCGTAAGGCCGCTGCCCGAAGTCGCCTCCTATGGCTCAATGCGGTGAGCTATCATCCTGCCAGGCCGAGGCTTTCCAGAAGGGTTGCCCAAACAGCCAGTTAGCGCCGATCAGAAAAGCGATAATGTATATCAGCAGGATGGGCAGCAGCAGCAATCGTCCTTCGACGAGATCCACCACCGCGTCAATCAACTGTAGCAGGGCAGTTAACACCATCAGCCCTGCCAGCATCCGCCACGCCCGCAATACCAGCAGCGCTAGCAGCATGATGGCAACCGCCAGACCGCGCGAGACCAGATAACCGGCGTAGACGTTGGCCGCATCATTCATTGTCTGGCCCGACTTCAGCAGCATTTCGGGGCGGAATATGGCGGCAAACGCCCCACCGCTGCCAGCAAAGCGCCGATAATGACAATCGTCACCAGCCACCAGGGAATTGCACGGTTGGTAGCGGGTGTGAGTTCCGCTGGTTGTATCATAGCAAATGCTTTCCCTTCATAGTTGTAATAGGTCTCGCCCTCGGTCAGCAGGGTGTCTGCCTACGCCTACGCCTCGTACTAACCGCCCCCACCCTATAGCGTCGCCGATTATCAATAATGTGTTGCAAATGGGCCTATGCCATGCGCCCCTACGCACCGAGTGCGTCTATCCGCTTGTCCGCTGCCCATATCCGCTGGCTAAACCGCTTGCGATGGGCATTATCGTGCGCCGCACCTGGGCGAATCGCCGCCCGCTCCTACGCTGGGGATTGGCGGCGGTCGGCAAAGAACTGCTCCACCTCGGCCAGCGCGGCGTTGGCCGCCGTCACCTGCTGCGCGGTGGGCGCGACATTGCCGTAGCGGGCGGCAGTGTAAGTCTGGGTTAGGGCCGCCGCGCCAGCGGGCAGGTCGCTGTAGGCCGCTTGCAACTGGGTCAGAAACTCACGCGGGGTAGCGGGGGCGGGGCGCGGTTGACCGGCACGGGCGGCCACCTTCTGGAAGCGACGATAGATCTGGCGGATGCTCACCAGCCGCTGCCCATCCGCGCCGCTCCACTGCGCCACCTCGCCCACCCCGGCCAGCAGCGGCGGTCGCCACAATCCCAGCCGCTTGAGCAAAGCCAGCCAAAGCGCGGCCAGCCAGGCCCGCAACTGCTGCCAGAACAACCCCCACGAGCCGAAGCCAACCCGCGTAGTATCCGAAGCACGCTGCGATTTCGGCTCGGCCAGCAGCCGCCTGACTCCCAGGAAGGCGAACAACCACACCGCCGCTATAATCAGGATAATCGCCGCAATCCAGAAGCCGGCCAGGCGGGAGATCTCCGCATTGTTGGCCGCATCCTCAGCCGTCTTGAACAAATCGGCCAATGCGCCGATGCCCTTGTGTTGCGTCGAGGTGTGCGGGCTGAACGGATTGCCGAAGTTTCGCACCGCGCCGATTACGAACTGAACCACAGGCACGAAGATGCCGCCGAAGATGCCCAGCACGAAGGTAATACCGCCAATCACCACCAGCGCGGTGGCGGAGATGAGGCCCAGCAGCGTACCCAGTGGCGAGTTGCCCGCTCCGCCCAGCAGCCCGCCCATAATCAGCACCGCCACCAGGATAGTTCCCAGCCCCAGCAGCCAGGTTAGCGAACGGGGGCGGCTCGACTGCTGGGCGCGGTTGGCGGTCTCCAGCATAGTCTCTTCCAGATTGCCCCAGGCCAGATTGACCAGCGCGAACGCCAGGAAGCTGAGGATCAGGCCGCCTATCTGCCTGCCAATCAGGGCATCGGACTGGGCAATATCCAACGCCAGCGTGCTGATCACGATCACGCCCAGCATTAGCAAGCCCAGGCGGAAGCGGGCAAATAGCGGCACGCCCATCAGTTCGCTGAGGCCAGTGGCCGACTGCAACCCCGCCAGTAGCCCCCGCACCCAGGCCAGGGTGGCTACGATAACAGCGATCACAAGCAGATTAGTGGGCATCGCCGCCAGGAAAGTCAGGGGGTTGGCCTCGGCAAAACGGGTCGCCAGTTCCACATAGATAACTGCCAGCCCGGCCACCACCGCCAGCAGCCGCGCCAGCAGCGGTTTGCTCCGCCCCAGCAGCGCGATTGGCAATGACCCGCCTACCCAAAGCCCTACCGTTGCTGCCGAACTGAGCGGAAAGATCTGGCTCTGCGGCATATTCAGCGAACTGAGCAGTGCGCCAATACCCACAATCCACGCGCTCTCCATCAGCGCGAGGAACAGCAGTTGCAGCGCAGTTTTAATCGAAAGCGAGGGATTCCAGTTCACGGTAATCCTCCCCGGTAATATCGTGTACCCGCATCCCACCGATCTCGCTGACCGGCACGCCCACGTTGCCAACCCGCACTATGCTCACCGGATGGCCGCGCCGCCTAATCGCTGCCACCTCGTCCAGCACGTCCTCATCAATCACTGCGGTAACTAGCAGCATGGTTGCGCCCATC
>JBBRMT010000004.1:0-52531 GCA_038230695.1 Chloroflexia bacterium | reverse complement strand
GCGTTATCGAGGCGGGGGCGGATGACTACCTGCTCAAGCCGGTGCATATGGCCGAGCTACAGGCTCGTCTTGAACTGGTGATGCAGCGCCTAGAGCGCGCCCGCCAGGCCAGTCCTCTCACTGGCCTGCCCGGCAACGTTATTATCGAGCGCGAGGTGGAGAGCCGCATCCGTGCTGGCATTCGCTTCGCAGTCTGCTACTCCGACCTTGCCAACTTCAAAGCCTTCAACGACACGTATGGCTACGTTCATGGCGACCGCGTGCTGAAGTGGCTGGCTCAGATTATCTGCACGGTGGTAGACGAACTGGGCGACTCCAGCGACTTCGTCGGCCATGTTGGCGGCGACGATTTCATTTTCGTTACCGCGACGGAGCGGGTCAAGGCTATCTGCAGCGCGGTTATTGCCCGCTTCGATGCCACCATCCCCAGCTTCTACAACGCCAGTGACCGCGCTGCTGGCTTCATCACTGCCAATAGCCGCAGCGACGTACTGACCACCTTCCCGATTATGACCATCAGCATCGCCGTGGTAACTAACACCCGCCGCCCCTTGACCACGCTTGCCCAGGTGTCTGAGGCGAGCAGCAGTATCAAGCGTTACCTCAAGACCCGCCCCGGCAGCCACTTTATGGTTGACCGCCGCAGCCAGGAGGACGTGTCCTCTGCGCCGCTGATCACTCCCACCCCAGTGGAGCAGTTGGCTGACCGCCCCGCCGAGCAGCAATCCTGATTACTCGCCAAGCAATTCCTTACCTGCTAAAACATCTGGGCGACGAAAAATGGGCAGGGCAGCTATATGGCTGCCCTGCCCGCTGTTATAGCATGGTTGTTGGTTAGCGCACGTTAATCTTAGTTCGCCGCGCCAGCATCACGCCAGCAGCCAGCAGCAGCAACCCGAACAGAGCCAGAGGCATGAGGAAGTCGCTGTTGCCATTGCCAGTTTGCGGTAGACCCGCAGCCGTGCCGCCGGTGCTGCCCGTCGCGCCGCCCGTCTGGCCGGTGCCACTCATCATCGCGGTGGGGCTAGCAGCCATGACCGCCGTTGTAGCAGTCGGAGCCGCCATCATTGCGGTGGGGCTAGCAGCCATCATAGTCGGAGTACCCATCGCCATGGTGCCAGTTACCATCATGGTTGGGGTACCCATCGCCATTGTAGGTGTACCCATTGCCATAGTACCCGTCATCACGGCGGTAGGAGTACCCATCGCCATCGTGGGGGTGCCGCCCACCATTGTACCGGTCATCGCGGCGGTGGGAGTACCCATCGCCATCGTGGGGGTGCCGCCCACCATTGTACCGGTCATCACGGCGGTGGGAGTACCCATCGCCATCGTGGGGGTGCCGCCTACCATTGTGCCAGTCATCACGGCGGTGGGGCTGGCTGCCTGGTTCAGAGGGCTAGCCGAAGTGTGCGCCGATGCTGGACTGGTCGCGACTAGCGCGAAGCCCAATATCAGCATAGTGGCGGCTATTACTGCGCCCATGTAAGTTTTGGTTTTACCCATTATAACTTTTCTCCTTTTTGTTTGTGGGTTAAACAATCTGTGGCTTCTGTTTGAGCCATCAGCTTTCGACCGACAACATCTTTGGTGTCTGTGCTTAATAAGCAATTATCTTGCCACCATACAACTATTACCCACATTCCAGCGCCGATCCGCACCTTGAAGCTGCAAATTGTCCACCTTCATCACCACCGCAGCAGCGCGGCGATCAGCACGAGCAGCGCCGCGCCTGCCGCCGCTGGCAAAGCGTCGTGAGCCAGGCGCAACCAGCGGCGATTGACCAGCCGCGCCAGCGCAGCGACGATCAACGCGGTAGCAGCGTATTGCAGCGCATATAGCAATGGGTCGCCAGGCAACGGCGCAATCAACTGTTCGAGCAGCAAGGCAATCAGCGCCAGCCATGCAAACTGCTGGGCCAGCCCGCTCAACCATCGCTCCGCCCGCTGTGCGCTGCGCGGTAGCATAAGCACATCGCTGGTAAGTAGCAGCGGCACGCAGGCCAACGCGGCCAGCGCCCTGACCAGCCCGCTGCCCTCATATTGGGCGGCCAGCAACCCTGCCGCCACTGGCAACCAGGCAAGCAGCCAGCGCAACCCATCGCCCCGCGAGTTTAGCATTGCGACAGATGCTAGCGGCAGCAGCAAAATGGCGAATAGCGGGTCGGCCAACTGCTGGCCGCTGGGTAGCGCCCCAAAGAAGGGCAGATTGAAACCGGGCGCAGGTATAGGCAGGGTCGCCAGCAAAACCAGCGCAGCAGCGATGCCCACCAGGTCGCGCAGCAAACTCCCCACCCGCGGGGAAGGGCTAGGGATGGGTGTTGAACTCCCCACCCGCTGGGAGGGGCTAGGGGTGGGTGTGAGCCATCGTCGCAGGCCCAGCAGGAGCAGCGCCAGCGGCAGGCTCAATCCCAACCCCGGCCAAAGCGCCACCCGCAGCGCGTACTCGGCGATTAGATTGGTGAAGTCAAGCATGGTTTGGAGAGTTGCAAGTGTTCATTGTTATACCAGTTAATCACACGATGGTGTATTGTCGTAGGGGTGCAGATTTATCGCGCCCCGCTGAGGCGCAACACTGCTCATCGAAACCTTGTAGGTACGGCGCTCACCGCTCACGTCTCATCGCGGCAAACAACGCAATCACTCTATAGAGCAGCCAGGCTAGGGCGAGAGCGAAGCCGAAGGCGCAAGCAATTGCCAGCAGCGGCATCAGGCTGCTATTCTGCCCCGTTTGCAGCCCGATGCCCACCGCTGCATCCGGTTGTGGCGCAGGCAGATCTAGTCGCTGCACCCGCAGCGCGGCCCAGGCGGGCAGCCCGGCCAGCCCGGCCAGCGCAGGCCGCAGCAGCCCATCCACCAGCGCCGCGCTGCCTGCAAACCCGGCAACGCCAATCACCCCCAGCAGCCAGCCGAGCCAACCCACTGGTGGACACATCCGCAGCAACCCCAGTGTCACCCCCGCCGCGCCGACCAGCACTAGCACAGCGTAGAGCAACTCGCCCCGCCCCAGCGCAGCGTGTATATAGAGCCATAGGGCGGGGAGTTGGAGAAGGTAGAAGGTAGAAGGTAGAAGGTAGAATGGTGAGTATTGAGTTTTGAGTTTTGAGTTTTGAATGAGGGTTGTTTGGAGGCTACGCGAATTGCCTGCTGTGGGAGCAACGGCAGCATCGGCACTGGTGTAGGGGCGGGATTTATCCCGACCTGCTTCGGTGCCACTGATCGCCACGCCCAACAGAGCCGCTCCCGCCGCTAGCATCAGCCCGCCCCCCACCGCCGACGGCTCCGAGCTACAGATCGCCAGCCCGACCATGCCCCAGGCGATCAGCATTGTTGCCAACCAACCCCTCCCCCTTTGCGGGAGGCTGGGAGAGGGTGAGAGACCCCTCCCCCTTTGGGGGAGGCTGGGAGAGGGAGTTCGGCGAACCACCATTCCCAACCCAACCAGCATCACCACCACTGCGCCCAACTCCGCCGCAAGCCGCAGCGCCAGCGACCACTCGCCCAGCGCGTATGAGCGCACGATTAGATAGGTTGCCGCCAGTGGTAGCAGTTGCCAGATGCCCCCCCATCGCCCTGCCAGCAGCGCCAGCCCCAATGTGGCGAGGCCGAGCAAGGCAAAGTAAAGGCTCAACCCATCCAGCTTGAGGTCGAGCCAGCCCAGCGTTTGCCTGTACTCCTGTCCCGCGCCGATCGGTGGCAGCGCGGCGAAAGCGAGCGCCACGCCAAGCAGCAGGCAGCCCAGACCTGCGCTTGCGCCGACTACTCTGCCGCTCACCTCGGCAACCCTGCGCTGTTCACCATCTGGTAGACCTTTCCAACTATCTGCAAAAGAGACTGCCCAGCGCTGATGCGGCTGGGCAGGGTGTGGAATGTGGGGAAGTATCAAAAGTGGGTGGGCATAACTGGACTCGAACCAGTGACCTCACGGATGTGAACCGTGCGCTCTAACCAACTGAGCTATACGCCCGCAATTGCCCGCATATTATAACACGTTCGCCCTAAAGTTGCAAACTCGTTGAACAGTCAGTTGTCTGCCTCCGTTTATCCGTTGGCTAGACTTGCCAGCTTTCCCACCTCTATCATCTTTCTAACACAGCCTCTCTTGTCAGCATTTAGCTAATCTGTTATACTGGGTTAGCACGAACAGTAGCGCGTGCGGTGATAACCTATGCCCGAACTTCCACCCACCTTTAATGGTCGGCCCACCACCTGGCAGGCGGACACGGCTGGCCTTAGCCCCACCTGTGGCGACCGGCCCCCCGCTGCGCTGCAGCATGGCGTTGCCCAGTTCAATCGCGGCGAGTATTACCAGTGCCACGAGACGCTTGAGGATGCCTGGAAGGCGGAGCGAACGCCCATCCGCCAGCTTTACCAGGGTATCCTACAAGTTGGGGTGGCGCTCCACCACCTGCGCTACGGCAACTACATCGGGGCCAGCAAGCTGCTGACCCTGGGCATTGGCTACCTGCGCGGCTTTGCGCCTTCCTGCCTGGGCGTGGATGTGGCAAAGCTAATCAGCGATGCCGAGGCGGTGCAGGCGCGGCTACACCAGCTTGGCTCCAGCGCAATTGGCGAGTTCGACCAGTCTACCTTCCCCACTATCTCCCTGGCAGAATGAAACAGCATTATCGTAGTTATGTAATATTGGCGACCCTACACCCGTGATTTGCTTTCAGCGAAAGGCAAGGTCATCATGGACAGCTACTATTATCGCAGCAGCAGGTATCGAATGTTCGACGATTACAGCGAGCCGTTTGGCTGGTGGGGCGGCCACTGGTCGCCGCCGGTGCCGCTTAGTGTCATCCAGATTATCGAGTCGGGCAGCATGAACGCCCGCATGGTGGCCCTCGCCTGGCTGATGATCGAGAGGCGCAACAGCCTGATGTTCGCCTCGGAGCCACCAATGGCGGGCAAGACCACCACCATGACCGCCTTCATTGACTTCATCCCCGCCGAGCAGCGCCGCATCTATATGCGTGGGATGTACGAGAGCTTCCAGTTCGAGGAGGATGGTAAGGGTCAGCCCGCCAACTCCTGGCTGCTGGTCAACGAGTTCAGCAACCACCTGCCTACCTACCTGTGGGGGCCAAAGGCCAGCCGCGCCTTCGCCTTGCAGCTAGAGGGCTACTGCCTGGGCGGTACCATGCACGCCGACACCGCTGAGGAAGCAATCGCCCAGTTGCGTCACGAGCTTGGCATATCCGACGAGGAGCTAGCCCAGATCGGTCTGCTGTTCATCGTGCGAATGTACAATAACCGCACTGGCCGCCCCATCCGTGACGAATACGAGATGCCATATGGGGCGAATGCGGTGCTGCGCCGCGTCGCCACCGGCCACCTGCTTTCGCTGGGCGATGACGGCAAGCTCAAGCTCAACCTTTTCGCCCGCTGGGAGCGCACTGGCGACCAGCACAACCTTACCCTCGAACCCCACTTGCCACTCATCGCGGCCCGCACCGGCCTCAGCGAAGCCCGCGTTGTTGCCGAACTGGATAAGCGCGAACAATTCCTTACCGACCTCTGCACCAGTGGTGTCCACGGCATCCCGCTCGTGCGCCAGGCGATTGATAAGTTCAGTCATGAGCTATGAAGCGCTGTTTCCCCTCCCGCCGGGAGGGGAGAATATCAACCCCCTTCCAGTGGGGGGGAGAACATTACACCATTCGACCATTAACTCAAAACTCAAAACTCAAAACTCAGAACTCCACAAGCGAAGGGAGCAATAAAGACAATGGCCCATTCAGCCAAAACCCTCGGCGAATTGAAAGAGCAAGGTTATAAGCCACTCAGCGTCAAGGAGGAGTTGCGTAAGAACCTTATTGAGAAGATTCGCAATGGCAACGAGATTTTCCCCGGCATCATCGGTTATGAGGATACGGTTATCCCCCAGGTAGAGAATGCGATCATGTCCGGACAGGACATTGTGATGCTCGGCGAACGCGGCCAGGCCAAAACCCGCCTCGCCCGCAGCCTGATCAACCTGCTCGATGAAGAGATCCCCGTCATCCGTGGCAGCGAACTGAACGATGACCCCTTCAACCCCGTTTCCGCGCTGGGCCGCCAGATTGTGGCCGAGTGCGGCGACGATACGCCGATTGACTGGCTGCCCCGCGAGGCCCGCTACGGCGAGAAGCTCGCCACCCCCGACATCACCATCGCCGACCTGATTGGCGAGGTTGACCCTATCAAGGTGGCTGAGGGTCGCTACCTCTCCGACGAACTGACCATCCACTATGGGCTAGTGCCGCGCACCAATCGCGGTATATTCTGCCTCAACGAACTTCCTGACCTTGCCGAGCGCATCCAGGTTGGTATGCTCAACATTATGGAGGAGCGCGATGTGCAGATTCGCGGCTACAAGGTGCGCCTCGACCTCGATCTGTTCGTGATTGCCTCGGCCAACCCCGAAGATTACACCAACCGTGGCCGCATCATCACCCCGCTGAAAGACCGCTTTGGCAGCGAGATACGCACCCACTATCCGCGCAGCATCCAGCACGAGATTGACATCATGGAGCGCGAGTCGTCACAGTACATCACCGACGGCTACAGCGTGGCCGTCCCCGCCTACATGAAAGAGATCGTCGCGGAGCTAACCCACCTGGCCCGCCGCAGCCCCGACATCAACCAGCGTAGCGGCGTGAGCGTGCGCGTCAGTATCGCCAACTACGAGAACCTGATTAGTCACGCGCTGCTCCGCGCCGTGCGCCTCAACGAGAAGCAGGCCGCCCCGCGCATCAGCGACCTGCCCAGCGTGGTCGCCAGCACGCTGGGCAAGGTGGAGCTAGAGAGCAGCGGCGATGGCCGTGAGGAAAAGGTGGTAGACAAGCTGATGCAGGGCGCAGTGCTCAACGTCTTCAATCGCTATTTCAATGCTGGCAACTTCGAGGACATTGTGCGCGGGTTCGAGGCAGGTCAGCGCATCGAAACCGGCGACCTGATGCCCACGATGGAGTACGTCAAGCAAGCGTCGAGCATCGAGGGGCTGAAGAACGCTCTAAGCAAGCTCAACGCCCACGGCAACCCTGCCGCCATTGCCAGCGCAGTCGAGTTTGTGCTGGAGGGGCTGCACCTAAACCGCCGTCTCAACAAGGACAAGGCCGAGGGCCGCGCCCGCTATCGCCGCTAGCGGCAAGCGCTGAGTGCTGAGTGCTGAGTGCTGAGTGCCGGGGATGCCTCAACGATCCCCTCGCCCCAGCGGGCTTATCGTTACCCAGAAGTAAAAATGTCGTTTTGTACGCTGCCGCACGACCACACGCGGTGGGCCGAGTTAGCGGGGGGGGGCGTAGCCCTTGCTGGCAATACTACCATGCTTATCGGCTGCTTACCTGCCCACCGTTGGTAGCCCGCATTGGCGATGTTGCCCGCTTGCCAGTTGGCCGAGTGTTCATCACGCGCTAACTTTAGCCGTACTGCTGCTAACCGTTGGTATCACTTACGCTTGCGATAAGCCCTGGTACAATTGCGAGAGGGAGCTACGCTCCCAACCCTCAGTAACTCGGCGCGTGGTGGGTGGTTTCCGCCACTACCATCTCCCCTTCTCTAATTTGTGGGTGAGATTTAGCCCCAGCGGGGGGAGGGGCAGCGAGGAGGCAGACGATGAGTTTCTGGAGGTCGCCGCATACTTGGCTGGGGTTTCTGATCGTGCTTGCCATTATTGGCTCGGCGATCCTGTTCGCCTGGGTATACACCAGAAATCAGCAGGATAACCTGCTCGTCTGGGCGTTCAATGCCGCGCTACTGACCGCTTTCGTGCTTCTACTGGGGCATGGCATGACCGGTCGGCTGGCTGGTATCCTGATTGATGAGCGTAACAAGATGAGTCTATCGCGCTTGCAACTGATAATCTGGACCATCCTTATCCTCTCTGCCTTCCTTACCAGCGCCGAGTGGAACGTGCTGAAAGCGTTCCCCACCCCCTTGAACATCGTTATTCCCGATACCGTCTGGTTCTTGCTGGGCATCAGCGCGACCTCGTTTGTAGCGCAGCCACTGATCTTGAACACCAAGACCACCAGTCCCGCCGACCCCACTCAGATGAACAACAACATGGATATACTGGCGCGACAGCGTGGGGTTGCGCTTACCGCGCCCGATGTGGCAATGGTTCAACCACCCCTCACTAACCCTGTTGCTGCATCGCCGCAATTCATCCCCCCATCCTGGCTGCCGTCAACATCCACGCCCATCGTCCCGACGATTGACCCGCTGGCGGGCAATCAAGCCGCGCCTGCTGCAAATCCAGGGCTGCCCGCAATAGTTGCTACGCCCCTGCCTGCTACGTCGTCGCCTTCCGGTGCAACCCTGTCCGACAAGCTCGACCAGTTGAACATTGTGCCGAAAGGCCAGCTAGTTACCTACTCCAATCCTACTGATGCCCGCTTTGCTGATATGTTCAAGGGTGAGGAGACCGGCAACATGGCCCAACTCGACCTCAGCAAAATCCAGATGTTCTACTTTACCATCGTGGTAGCGGTTGCCTACGCTGCTGCCCTAAGCGCGATAATGATCGGTAATCCTACTGGCAGCATGATTAGCGCATTTCCTGATCTAAGTCAGGGCATGGTGGTGCTGCTAGGCATCAGCCACGCAGGCTATCTGGGCTACAAAGCGGTGCCGCACAGTTCATTAACGCCAACCTTACGATGAGCATTAAAAACCGATACAATCAGACCGACCTTGGTTATAGAAAAGAGACCTGATATGAGCGAAAGCAGATACCCCGGCTACCAATACTCGCATTGGGATGGCAGCCAGGAGATTAACCCCTTCGATGCCGATGCGCTGATGGAGCAAATGTCCGACGAATTGCTGGAGGAGGGCGACATCTGGCGGGCGTTGCGCCGAATGCAGCAGTGGGGCGTGCAGAACCAGAGCGGCGAGAAAATCGAGGGCTTGCAACAGATGATGGAACGCCTGCGCGAACAGCGCAAGGCCCGCCAGCGTTCCTACAATATGGATTCGGTAATGGACGACATCCGCAAGAAGCTGGAGCAAGTCGTCGAAGCCGAACGCAGTGGTATCGAGCGTCGCGTTGACGAAGCGAAAACTGATAGCCAACCCCAGGGGCAGCAAGGGCAGCAGCAAGGTGAACAAGGCGAACAGGGCCAGCAGGGCCAGCAGGGCCAGCAAGGCCAGCAAGGTCAGCAAGGCCAGCAGCAGGGCGACCAGCCCGACTTCAGCAAGATGCTGGAGAAGATGGCGCAGCGCAAGCGAGACTTCCTCAACCAGCTACCGAGTGATGTCCCCGGCCAGATTCAGCAGCTATCCGACTACGAGTTCATGGATGCCGATGCCCGCCAGCAGTTCCAGGAGTTGCTCGAAATGCTCAAAGAGCAGGTGATGCAGGCGCAGTTTCAGGGTATCCAGCAGAGCATTAAGGACATGACCCCCGAAGACCTTGCCGCCATCCGCGAGATGGTCAAGGACCTCAACCAGATGTTGCAGCAACGGGCCAGCGGCATAGAGCCGGATTACCAGGCGTTCAAGGAGAAGCACGGTCACTTCTTCCCGCCGGAGATAAACAGCCTCGACGAACTGATGCAGTATATGCAGGAGCAGCGGGCGCGGATGCAAGCGATGATGAACAGTATGTCCGCCGAGCAACGCGCCGAGTTGCAACAGATGATGGATCAGCTGTTGCAGGATGACCGCCTGGCCTGGGATCTGGCCCAGATGGGCGCGTACCTCGACATGATGATGCCGATGGAAGCCGATGGCTATCGCTTCAGCGGCAGCGAGTCGCTATCGCTGGATCAGGCCATGGATCTGATGGGCCAGTTGCGCGGCATGGATCGGATGGAGGAGCAAATGCGCGAGGCGCAGTACAGCGGCGACCTCAGCGAGATAGATAGGGAGCAACTGGCCGACCTGCTCGGCCCCGACATGAAGAACCGTCTCGACCAACTGCAATCAATCACCAAGATGCTGGAGGAGGCGGGCTACATCGAAAAGAAGGATGGCCGCTATGAGCTAACCCCGCGTGGCATTCGGCGCATCGGCCAAAAGGCGCTGCACGACATCTTCTCCCAGCTACGCAAAGACCGCTTCGGCAACCATGCGGCGCAGAAACGTGGCGTGGGTGGTGAACGCACCGACGATACCAAACGCTACGAGTTCGGCGACCCCTTCCTGCTCGACCTGCGTAAGACGATTATGAACGGGGTGGAGCGGGTGGGCAAGGGTAGCCCCTTGCAGCTTGCCCCTGAAGACTTCGAGGTATATCGCACCGAGCTTATGACCCAGTCCTCCACCGTGCTGATGGTGGACATGAGCCGCTCGATGGTGCTGCGTGGCTGCTTTGCCGCTGCCAAGAAGGTTGCCCTTGCGCTCAACAGCCTGATTCGCGGCCAGTTCCCCCGCGACAACCTCTACATTGTCGGCTTCAGCGCCACCGCCACCGAACTGAACGCCGATCAGCTACCCTCGCTGGCCTGGAACGACTGGACGCAAGGCACCAACCTGCAGCACGGCCTGATCGTCGCCCGCAAGCTGCTGGGCCGCCACAAAACCGCCAACAAGCAGATCATCGTGATCACAGATGGCGAACCCACCGCCCATCTGGAAGCCGACGGCCACGCCGAGTTCCAATACCCGCCCTCAGCCCGCACCGAGATGCTCACCTTGCAGGAGGTCAATCGCTGCACCCGCGACGGCATCGTGATCAACACCTTCATGCTGGAGCAAAGCCCCTACCTCACCAGCTTCGTGCAGCGCATGAGCAAGCTGAACAAGGGCCGCGCCTTCTACGTCAGCCCCGACAACCTGGGGGAGTACATCATGATTGACTACGTGAACAGCAAAACCAAGCGGGTGCGCGGCTAGAACCTGCTATCGCAAGTCACCCTGGAGTTTGATCAACTAAGCCCCCAGCGGGGGTTGGGGGAGAATCGTGAAGCGCAATTACGTTCGGGTAAGCACATGAGCCGTATCTTGCTTACTCCGGGCATTAGCGCGTGGCGAGATTTCTCCCCCAAACCCCCGCTGGGGGCTTGGTTTAATTAGAGGAGGGCCCGTGAGCGAAGCTAATCAGCCCGAGCCGAAAACTCACCTCTACCTAATTCGCCACGCCCAGGCGATTGTCAACGTCGAGCCGACAATCGTAGGCAAGAGCGGTGACTTCGGCCTGACCGAACTGGGCATCCAGCAGGCCGAACGCTTGCGTGACCGCCTAGCGGCAACCGGCGAGATTGCCGCCGATGTGCTGATCGCCAGCACCTACCGCCGTGCCAGCCAGACCGCTGAGATTATCACTCCAGCGCTAGGGTTGGACATAATCTATGATGACGAGGTGCAGGAGTTTCGCATTGGCGACGAAGTTGACGGCATGAGCATCACGGAGTTTGAGGCAAAGTACCCACCCCTCGACATTGCGCGGGAGCCGTTTCGCCCAATTGCCCCTGGCGCGGAGAACTGGCCTCAGTTCATGCTACGGGTTGGTACTGCACTCGACCGCATCAGCCGCCAGCATCAGGGTAAGACGGTGGTGATTGTCACTCATGGCGGCTTCGTTGATGGCTCGTTCGTCTACTTCTTTGGCCTACCTTCGATGAAGCTGCCGCCCGCCTGGCTGCTCACCGAAAATACTTCAATCACCCAGTGGGAGCAGGATAACCGTCGTGGGCATGAACGCTGGCGGCTGATCCGCTACAACGATGACCTTCATGTACGCGACATCGGCGCGACACAGCCGGTTGACTGGCATCTGCTGCGTCCCGATCCTGTCACCGATGAACCAGCCGCACCACTCCCCACCGAGCCAGCAAAAGTGGGTGAAGAGTGATACAAAATCCCCTCGCCCGCCGCCGAATTATCGCACTGATCCCCTCTCCCCGCCGGGGGAGAGGGTTAGGGAGAGAGGCCGGTGCAACTAAAGCGAAGAGGCACGGCCTTGTAGGGCCACGCCTCTTGCATTGTTGTTGTTAAATCTGAACACCCTGCCCAGCAGGGCATATTTCTGCTTACCAAGTACCTGTGCTACTACCAGGATTGCAGTTGATGCTTGTAATGTTGTAGGTAAGGTTGCCGTACTCATGGTCAGAGTTAGCTTTGAAGTAGCCGATGGAGCCTGCTGTCAGAACGGAGGTTCCATCACCACGGTGCGAGTACGTGCTGTGGTCGAGAGACCAGAAGTAAGCAGTCAAGGGAACCTGGTTAATGCTGCTGAAGTACACTATGGATCCCTGATAGCTGAAGTAGATGGTGGTTTCCCACTTCCACAGGTACTGACCGAACAGGTTATCCTCCTCTATGCTGGAGTAGCACCAAGCGTTGTTCATCGGTGCGGCACCATTAGCGTTTGAGGGACGTGCGGAGTTTCTCCCCGTAAGTTTGATTTGAGCAACTTGGTCAGCTCTGGTCGCTTTATCATTGACCACAATCGTGTGGCTGCCGGATTCGCCTGGTTTCAGGCTGAGGCTGAGTTCAGTTTGGTGGTTGGAACTTGCAGCGGACGCATTTACTGCTCCGCCAAGGTCGGCAGATATCAGCGTAAGCAACAGTGAGCCGACAACGAGTAGTACACGCTTGTTCATTTTAATCTCCTTAGTGGTTCAGCTTTGGGTTCTGTTTGAGGAACTGACTGCGCTGGGCATCTAGGTCTTTCACAATCTGATCGCTCTCCTTTTGGCCTCTGGCAATCATCTCAGCGGTTTCCTTGTCCAGATTAGGGTCAAGGAAAGGGTCGGTTCCGCGAGCAGCCTTGACGCAATAACTATGCGCCACGGTAAGGTCAGGCGAAGTGCTTGTCCCCAACTGGTAGCATTGTGCTGGGCCTGACGCTACCTGTACCGGCCCCCACGTTTGCTGGCCTTGTCCAAATGCGGCGCTAGCTGAATTGCCAATCAGCACTAGCGTTACAAGCAGGGATGCAGTGAGTAGCCACTGGACAAAGCGTTTGATGGATGAAAAACGAGCAGACATACTATCCTCCTTTCAAGCTCTAAAACTTAGTTGGGCCAATTAGAGCATCAGGTAAGTAATCACTACTGCCGTAGCTATCACTTTTGCTCTTAATATAATACCACAGTTT
This sequence comes from Chloroflexia bacterium, assembly GCA_038230695.1. Classification (GTDB taxonomy): domain Bacteria; phylum Chloroflexota; class Chloroflexia; order QHBQ01; family QHBQ01; genus QHBQ01. Next base: position 39,502 of record JBBRMT010000004.1, on the reverse strand, counting down.
TGCATACTAGTCAATGTCCTTGTACTGCGTTGGCTGTAATTTTATGGATTTTTAATGAAAACGTAACTCCTGCTTTGAAGCACCTAAATCATCCTCCTGCGAGGAGGGCTACGGAGAGGGTCAAGGCAGCATCTCCACTCCCTCCGAGTCGCTAAAAGAGGTTGAAGAGTGATGCAAAATCCCTTCAACCAATCAGCGAAAGACTACTAAGCGTGCCAAAGGAACATTGATGATTGATCATGATAACTTTGACGATTTTCGCGACCCACTGACCTATGACCTGGAAGATGCAGGCTACGATGAGGACCGTTCCTTTATCGAGCAGTGGGCGCGGCCTCTTGGCGGGCCGCTTCTGGACCTTGCGTGTGGCACTGGACGTATGGCTATCCCCCTGGCGGCGCAAGGCGATCAGGTCACTGGTGTGGATATCGTGCCAGAAATGATTGCGAGAGCGCGCCAGAAGGCGGCTGAACGTTCCGTTTCCATCGAGTGGGTGGTGGCTGATGCCCGCACGTTCCAACTCCGCAAGCAGTTTTCCGGCATTTATATGCTGGCAAACGCCTTTCAATTCTTTCTGACGCGCTCGGACCAGGAAGCGATGTTGGCCCGCGTCCGAGAACATTTGCCGCCGGAGGGATGTTTTCTCTTTGAAACCCGCAATCCCTCGCCCCGAAATCTCCTCGAAGTCCGCCATCCCGAAGGGCAGAAGTTCACCACACCCGATGGAAGGCAACTGGTGGTTACTGAGCAGCAATACTACGACCCCATCACCCAAATCCAGCACTGCACCAACCCACACCTGTGGCTCTATCCCGACGGTCGGCGAGTTGAGAGGGTGCATCATGTCGCCCTGCGCTACGTCTTTCCCCAGGAGATGGAAGCCTTGCTATACTACAATGGGCTTCAAATTCGCTCGTGTTACGGAAATTGGCAGGGGGATGCTCTGACCGCCACTTCTCCTGCGATGATCTATGTCTGCCAGAGACGTGTCTAGCCTCACTACCATCAGCCGTTCACCGATGTTCCGTTTACTCCGTTTGTCCGTTGAACAGTCCTTTGGCTGGCATCGCCTGGCATTACTGCGCTTAATGTGGGCGTATGCCCTGCGCCCATACGTCAATATTAATGCTACCTGGGCAGATCGCCCGCACCCTTTTTATCCGTTTCTCCGTTTAACCGAATCCGTTGGCTGATCCTTCGAGAGTCATTGATGCGCTTCAGCAGGGCGGGCCACCGCCCGCCCCTACGTAACTTCTTGCTCCTCAGCACTGTCTTCGTTCGCCATCGCTTTGGTACTCTTGGCCTTCTTCTTCGCCTTGTTCTCCGCTTGCTCTGCTGCCAGCGCTACGCCAGTCAGATCCGCTAGCGCCTGCACCTCGGCGAGATCATCGGCCTTACGGCCCAGCAAGGCGCGGAGGACGGCCAGGTTCTCCTTATCCTCGACCATCTCCTCACCCTTGTTTGTCTCCAAAATCATGGGGCGGTCAGCGAAGCGGGGGTCGTTGACCAGCAGATGGAAGAAGGACAGGCCAAGATAACCCTGGCCGATGTGGGCGTGACGATCTATGCGGCAACCGACATCCTTCAGCGAGTCGTTCATGTGGAAGGCGCGTAGCTTGTCCAGCCCAATCAGTCGGTCAAACTCCTTCATGGTCGCGTCATATGTCTCTGGGGTACGCAAATCGTAACCAGCGGCGAATACGTGGCAGGTATCGAAGCAGATACCCACCCGCTCCGGTTCGTCCAGCAACTCGAACAGGCGGGCCATCTCGTCGAAGCGGTAGCATAGGCCGCTGCCCTGCCCGGCGGTGGTCTCAAACAGGATCATGGTGGCGGGCGAACCGTCCGCATGATTGGCGGGGCGGTCACCCTGGATCTCGTTGACCGCCTGGGCAATGCGGCGGATACCTGCATCCACACCCGCGCCCATGTGCGCCCCTGCGTGCGTGACCAGGTAATGGATACCCAGCGCATCGGTGCGCTCCAGCTCATCCTTGAACGCATTGCGCGACTTGGCCCACATTTCGTCGGCGGGAGTTCCCATGTTGATCAGATAGCTGTCGTGGGCCAGCACCGGCTTGATGCTACAGCCGCCCATCGCGGTGCAGAACGCGCTCACATCCGTGTCCAGCAGCGGCTTGGCCGCCCACTGGCTGGCGTTCCTGGTGAATACCTGGATGGTGTCGCAGCCCGATTCCTGCCCACGGGCGAAGGCAGTGTGCAGCCCGCCCGCGATGCTCATGTGTGCGCCAAATGGCATGGTAATCTCCTAATGTAGAAGGTAGAAGGTAGAAGGTAGAATAGGGGAGCGATTCGCCTGACAGTCTGTAGGCTCAATTCGTTTATCCGCTTTTACGAATCCGCTAGCCTGTCCGCTTATTCGCTGACCATATCCGCTAGCTCATCTGCTAGCAGATCGGTTGATTCATCTGCTTCTTCCGTTTCCCCGTTGAACCTAATCAGTTGGCTATCTGTGTCCTCAAGCTGCAGCTTGCGCGGCGGTTCGGGGATGAAGCCCGCCAACAAGTAGGCCAGTTGCGTGCCTGCAGCCATGCCGACGAAGAAGCTGGGCCAGAATACGTACCAGCCCTGCCAGCCGGTCAGCGCGGGGATGCCAATGATTAGCAACAGGGTGAGCAATGCGCCGAATAGCGCAGTCATGATTAGCTGGGCGAAGAAACGCATCTTGTCTGGCCTTAGTGCTGAGTGCTGAGTGCTGAGGACGCGGCCTATCAATCAATAGAAGCCCTTGCATCACCCCAGCCCCTTCACCACCCCAGTATACAACTTCCACCCCAGGGTGACAAACGCCCATATGCCACTTATCAAATTGCAACGAATGTGTGGTGTAGGGGCTGATTGCGTCCGCACATATGGGGATTGCTGGCGCTGCGCTAGGGGGTTGGGGTTAGGACGCTGCCGCCCGTTGCGCTGCTGCTAACCGTCGGTGTCTGGATGTTGAGCGTCGCCCCATAGTTGCTATACACAGTGGTTACGTCGTAATCGCTGCCCGTGCTATCAATCGTAACCAGGTGTATCTTGTAGACAACCGATTTGCCCTTGTCGTCACCGATCCAGACATCAATTGGCGACTTGCCGCCGATCTGCACATGGCTGGTGGGTACGCCATTAACACTCTCGCTGCCAATTACACTGACTGGCCCCTGTGCGCTCAACTTTGTGCTGCCACTGAACGGCGTTAGCACCAGTTGGGCCGACTGGGAAACATTGTTAGGGTCGCCTTTAGCCCAACTCTGGCCGCCATTGCTGCTCAGATAAATGTCACCGCTGTTCTGGCCGCTTATAATCACATCAACCTTCCGCCCATTGCCCTGGGTGATGGTGAACTTTATCGCCGCATTGCCAAAATCGCCTTCCAGCAACTCGGTTTGCCCGCCAGTGACGATCTGCGATTTGGCGTGGACGCTGCTGGCCTTGCCGGAGTTGGTAATAGCCGTATCCAGCATGGTAGCTGGATCGCTAAGGATGCTGGTTGCTGCACCGCTGGCCGGAGTATTGCCCGCTGCGCTATTGCCCGTCGTGGCGGTGGCGATGGGGCTGGGAACGTAGTTGCTACTGCCGCCGCATCCAGCCAGGAGCAGCACAATGCCTATGGTTGCTGCGCTGAACATCGCCCCGGTAATATGTCTGAAGTTCAAGGTTCGCTCCTTTCTGCCGAGCGATTATAACCCATCGTTGTCATTCTGTCACTAATACCAAATCGGTTAGGTTAAGCTGTATATCTATTGGGGCTAACCGTTGTTCGCCCTATTAGGGTATGCCATAACATGACGCGCATCCGCAGAATCTAACTTGACATTTTGCCCGTATTGGGTTAATATTCAAGTGTGTATTTATACTTGCGCTGGTAGCAAGGCGCTGCTGGCGAAGATGAACCTGGAAACCAGGCTGAGAGGCAAACAAATGAGTAGAATGACGAATGATCCCCGCGAGGGCAAGAGCGAAGCGCGGGTTGCCACCGTGGACGATGTATCCGCACATGGCTTGGGTATCGAGGATGCCCTGGGCGAGATTGGCGATGGCCTAAACCGCAACATCAAGCGGGCGCGGGATGTAGCCGTGCAAGTGGGGGTGGCCGCCACTGGCCGCAACCGTCGCGCCAACGCCGCCATCCGCGAAGGGGCGATGGACAAACGGGTGCGTGAGCTAAAGCCTTATCTCGCCGCTGTCGCCGACGCGACCCGACTCTGCATCTTGCAGGAGCTATCGCAACATCAGGAGTTGCCGGTTCACGACATCTCCGAGGCGCTGGCGCTTAGTCAGCCGCTTACCTCGTGGCACCTGCTTATCCTTAAGCGGGCCAATCTGGTTAAGACCCGCAAATCGGGCCGCCAGGTGCTTTACCGCCTCGACCGCGAATATCTGCTCGCCTATCAGGCGCAGTTCGCCGCGTTGATGGCGCTTTAAGTAAGCAGGGCGAACAACGGTTCGCCCCTACAACAGTATGGCGAACGAAGGCTCGCCGAGATTAGTCAGTACACAAAAGCAAGAAAGGAAGTATCCACCGTTGAGCGATAAGAAGATTCGCGTAGGCATTATCGGCGTAGGCAACTGCGCCTCATCTTTGGTGCAGGGTATCCAGTTCTACCAGAACACCCCCGACACCGAGCGCGTCCCCGGCCTGATGCACACCCGGCTGGGCGGCTACCATATCAGCGACATCGAGTTTAGCGCCGCAATTGACATTGACGTGAACAAGGTTGGTAAGGATCTCAGCGAGGCAGTTTTCGCCAAGCCGAACAACACCTATCGCTTCAGCGATGTGCCACACAGCGGCGTAGAGGTGGTGCGCGGTATGACCCACGACGGCCTCGGCCAGTACCTCAGCAAGATGATCACCAAGGCCCCTGGCCCTACCGCCGACATTGTGCGCGTCCTCAAGGATAGCGGCACCGAGGTGGTGATCAACTACCTGCCCGTGGGCAGCGAGATGGCAACCAAGTGGTATGTGGAGCAAGTGCTGGAGGCGGGTTGCGCCTTCATCAACTGCATCCCGGTGTTCATTGGCCGCGAACCCTACTGGCAGAAGCGCTTCCGCGAACGGGGCCTGCCCATTATCGGCGACGACATCAAGAGTCAGGTGGGCGCGACCATCACCCACCGCGTGCTTACCCGCCTGTTCGAGGATCGCGGCGTGCAGCTAGATCGCACCTATCAGCTTAACTTCGGTGGCAACACCGACTTCTACAATATGCTGGAGCGCGACCGCCTGGAGAGCAAGAAGATCAGCAAGACCAACGCAGTGACCTCGCAGCTTTCCCACGAGATGGACGAGCATGACATCCATGTTGGCCCTAGCGACTACGTTCCCTGGCTGGACGACCGCAAGTGGTGCTACATCCGCATGGAAGGCACTACCTTCGGCAACGTGCCGCTCAACATGGAACTGAAGCTGGAAGTTTGGGACAGCCCCAACAGCGCGGGCGTGGTGATTGACGCGATCCGCTGCATCCGCCTCGCCCTCGATCGCGGCCTTAGCGGCACACTGGAGGGGCCGGCTAGCTACTTCATGAAGTCGCCGCCCGTGCAGTACCACGACGATGAGGCCCGCCAACTGGTGGAGGACTACATCGCAGGTAAGGACAACCGCACCCAGCCACCCATGCCCGACCAGAAGGCGGTCAGCCACAGCACCGGCTTCGAGCGGCGCACCGGCAAAGGCAACGAGAGCGCCCGCGAGGGCCAGAGCAGCGCCGCCGAGCAGCCGAGCAGCAACGGCCACAAAGACACGCCAGTACCAGCCGAAGCGCACGAGTAGTAAATGAAGAAGGTAGAAGGTAGAAGGTAGAATGAGGAGTATTCATATTCTACCTTCCACCTTCTACCTTCCACCTTCTACCTTCCTTATAACGAGGGTTCTGTCTAATGCTCAACTACTGGGGATTTCGCTTCCTTAGCTATCTGGCGGGCCGCATACCCGTCAAGGTGAGCTATCTAATCGGGGGCTGGATCGGCAACCTGCTCTACTTCGCATGGCGCAGACCTAGCCGCAATGCGGTTGCCAATATGCGTCATGTGCTGACTGCGCTGGAGCCACCGCGCCGCCGCTTCTCCCGCGTTGTTCCTGGCCTGATGAAACGCCGCGCCCAAAGCCTTGCCCGCCTCAGCCTACGTAACTACGCCCGCTTTGTGGTCGAGGTGATGCGCTATAACTCGCTCAGTCCGGCAAAGATAACTTCTCTCGCCGATATTAGCGGCTGGGAAAACCTTGACCGAGTGATGGAACAGGGCAAGGGCGCAATCGTGATCAGCTACCACTTTGGTAACTGGGATTATGCAGGCGCGATGCTTAACCACCGCTACCCCAATCGCGCCTATGGCGTAGTTGATACGTTGGAGCCGCCCGGCCTCGATGCCGAGATCAACGGCCGCCGCGAGGGTAATGGGATGCGCCTGATCCGGCTGAACAATACTTCGATGCGCCAGATCTTCATCGCGCTCAAGGAGAAGAACATCGTTATCCTGATGCTCGACGTGCCATCGCCCGACGACGGCATCCCTGTTAATTTCTTCGGCGGACGCGCCTATCTACCACAGGGTCCCGCCGCTATTTCGCTGAAGACTGGCGCTCCGATTGTCCCCGGTTATGCAGTACGTAGCAAGGAACTGGGCCGTTTTATTGGCGTGATCGAGCCGCCGATTGAGTACACACCTACCGGCGACAAAACGCATGACATCCAGGCGCTAACCCAGTTGGTGGTAAATCGCATGGAAACGACTGTGGCGAAGCACCCTGAGCAGTGGTATATGTTCCAACCAATGTGGCCGCAAGATCGCCTTACCGAAGAGGAGAGCGACGAGCAAGTTAGCGAAGAACTTTCCCCGCAGCAACTGGCATGAAATCGAATCCGATTAGCGAATCTTCATGAGACACTCAAAGATTGATCAACTAAGCCCCCAGCGGGGGTTGGGGGAGAATGATGCAGCGCAATAATGCCCAGGTAAGCATACAAAGCATAACTTGCTTACCTGGGCATTATCATTGGGCGAGATTCTCCCCCAACCCCCGCTGGGAGCTTAGTTTAAGGGGCGGCACTTCGGCTCGTTTACCTTGCCATCAAACTTTGAGGCGACTCATGTTCGGTGTGAAAGCAACTCACATGAAGCTAAACCCCGTCAACGCATATAAGATTGGCACCAGGGTGGCGCGTGTCCTGCCACCCTGGTTGGCTTATCCCCTCTGCCGCCTGGCGGGTATGCTTATTTATTATGCCAACCGTAGTGGTCGAATGGCAGTGCGGAGCAATATGCGCCATGTGGTCGGCCCCGCCGCCCGCCAGCGGCTGGTCGCCCGCCTCGCCCGCAACGTCTTCGTCAACAACCTGAAGAACTACTACGATATGCTGCGCCTGCCCTATCTCAGCCACGCTGACATCCGCCGCATCGTCGAGGTGCGCGGCGCGGATTATGCGCTGGACGAAATCAAGAAGGGCAAGGGCGTAATTCTGATCAGCGCCCACCTCGGCAACTTCAACATCATTATCCAGGCCGCCAACGCGCTTGGCACCCAACTCAGCCTGCTTGCCGAGCCAATCGAACCGCCAGAGTTGTATGAATACATTACCAACCTGCGCGAAAGCCAGGGGGTCAAGCTCATCCCCATCGGCGGCCCAGCGTTGCGCCAGGCGTTCCGCGTCCTCAAGAACGGTGAGGTGCTGGGTATTGCCACCGACCGGGACGTGAGCAACAACGGCGAGGTAATGCCCTTCTTCGGCCAACCAGTCTCGATGCCCACCGGCGCAATCGAGATTGCCCGCCGCAGCGGTGCGCCGATCATCCCCGTGCTAATCTATCGCCAGAGCGACAACCGCTCCGTCGCCCAACTCTACCCTCCCCTTGCGCTCTCTCATACCGACGACCCCTCCCACGATAGCGCAGTAAACAAGCGCCTGCTGATTGCCACCCTCGAACGTTTCATCGCCGCCCACCCCGACCAGTGGATCATCTTGCAGTCAATGTGGGGGGATCTGTTATACTATCCCCATGTACTGTACCCACCTCGACCTAACCGACTTCCGCCTCTACGAACGGCAGCGGCTGGCTTTGCCGCCGGGCCTGGCGGTGTTCGTCGGCGACAACGCTAGCGGCAAGACCAGCTTGCTCGAATCTATCTACTTCCTTGCCACCACTAAGAGCCAGCGTAGCAGCAGCGATGCCGAACTGATCAACACCGCTGCGGTTGCCGACCTCGGTGCGCCACCATTTGCCCGCCTGCTGGCTGAGGTGGAGCGGGCGCGGGGCGAACTCTCAGTCGAAATCATCATCACTCGCGACGAGGCCCGCGAGGGCAACCCCATCGGCAACGGCAGCGGCATTGCCCGCAAGCGCATCAAGATAAACAAGGTGGCCCGCCGCGCGATTGACCTGATCGGTCAGGTCAATGTGGTGATGTTCTCGCCCGAAGATATGACTATCGTCACCAGCCCGCCCGCCAACCGCCGCCGCTATCTGGACATTACCAACTCGCAGATTGACCATCGCTATATGCTGCACCTCAGCCAGTACAACAAAGTGCTATTGCAGCGCAACGCCCTGCTCCGCCAGATGCGCGAACGTCAGCGCAACCCGCTCAACCCGGCGGTGAAGGAGGAGCTGCGTTACTGGGACGACGAACTGGCAAAGGCAGGCGCGTACATCGTGTTGCGCCGCCAGGACTTCCTCATCCGCCTCGCCGCTCTCGCCGCCCCTATCCATGCCCAACTGATGGGCGGCGGCCCCGCACTCTGCCTCGATTATCTGGGCAAGGTTGCGCCCGCTGCCCGCGCCGCGATGCTGCCCGAACTGAAGCAGGCCCGCCCGCCAGCCACGCCGGAGTTGCCCGCGATGCTGCCGCACGCTGTGCGCCTCAGCAACAAGGTGCAGGACGAGTTTGCCACCCAGCTTGCCGCCATCACCGTAGAGGAGGCGCGACGCGGCGTTTCGCTGCTCGGCCCCCACCGCGACGACTTCAGCTTCACCCTCGGTCATGCCCCCGACGCAATGGATCTCGGCACCTACGGCTCACGTGGGCAGCAGCGCACCGCCATCCTTGCGATGAAGCTGGCCGAAGTGACGCTGATGGAGCAGGAGACTGGCGACACGCCCATCCTGTTGCTCGACGACATCCTTTCCGAACTGGATGCCAGCCGCCGCCAGTTCCTGCTCGACACGGTGCAGGCCCGCCCCCAGCAGCAGGCGCTAATCACCGCCACCGACCTCGACCACTTCACCCCCGCGTTTCTGGCAAACGCCAGCCTGTTTCGGGTGGAGGGGGGTAAGGTCACAACTATCGAAGCACAATGAAATGGCGCACCTTTTAGGTGCGCCAGAGCTTAACAAACCAGCTTTTAGGTTGCACTGCTGTCTTCGTAATTAAACTCAACCCTGCTCTGTGTGACTATTTCATCAAGTATGTTCAACAGGTAGTCCTGGATGACCGCTGCCTCAAACCTCTCCCTCAATATAGGAATGTTTATGATCTCCTCAATGGCATCCATATACTTGTTCACCACAGCCTCGATACCATATTGCCTCTTTGCTCCCTCCCTCAATCTATACCGCAGTGCTGAAACATCCTGGTTGCTCTTAATCACAAATGTGATGGGGTATCGCTCCAGCTTGTCTATGTCCAAGAAGTATTTTCTAACATCCAGCGTCTCTGTCACCTGGAAGAACCGCCCAAGCGGGCGCATTACGTAGTCAATGCCTCCATCGTTGGCGTTCGTTCGTCCCGTTTATACAACTTAAGGCTCTCTGCTACAATCTTATCTGGCGCGTAGCCAAAATAGACCACCTGATTATTGTAGTAATACTTCAGGATCGCGTAAGCGACGATCTCGAACAAACGTGCATCCACATTTGGTTCCAAGAGGCTAAGGATGAACTGGCTTACACTCTCCGGCTGCAATTCAGCTTTCTGCATTGAGGTGCTGGCACTAATGAACGCTTCGAACGCATCTCTCTTTGTCTCAATATAGGATTGGATAATTTCAATAACCATACCTGCAATGTTGTACTCACGGCCATCCAGCCTTACCTTCAGCAGATTTTCGTTTATCCAATATCTTGCGGTTTGCACATCTCTAATTATAGGTACGTATTCGCTGGTCGGAAAATAGCGCCTAAACTCCTCGTTCATCCTGTGGTTGAGGGCATGATTCTGCAACTTCGCGCCAAACGGCAACCGCCTCATTCGTGTAAATCGTTCGGTGTAAATCGCCCCTTCGCAGTGAGCATAATCCCCGCTTTTGTCAAAGCCCTTATCTATGTAATCTTCAACCAGCACATAGACTGCATAGATGTTGCCAAATGAGGATCTCGACTTCGACCCTCTGTTTGCAGACCTTGTTTTAATGTTCAGGTATTGAATTAGCTGGCTTTGCTCGACTACCTCGTTGGCATCCTTACCAAAGCGGGTTGCCAATATTGCTCTGATTTTTGGCTGAAAGCGTGTTCAATCATTCCACACCGCTCTCCAAAAAGCTAAACAAACCCAGCCCTTGCTGAAGGGAGCTAGCTCTACTGTTTTCGTAGCTCTTCGGCTCTCTTGTCAGTTCAACTCCCTTATAGCTGGTAGCCAGGCCAAGCCTACGCAGGCCAATCTTCACGTACTCTTCCTCGATCTCAATGCTAATCGAGCGCCTGCCCAGTTGTTTCGCAACAAACGCAGTGGTAAACGTGCCAGCGAATGGATCCAGCATCAAGTCGCCAGGATTGCAGCTTGCCTTGATTATCCGCTCCAACAAGGCAGTTGGCTTCTGTGTGGGATGATTTTCGTACTCATCCATGCGATACCTTACCCGTGGAAACTCCCAGACATTACCCGGTACTTTGACCGAACTATATACAGTTGGAACGCTCTTGCGGTAATCAATCAGCTTCCTTTTTGCTCCGGTCTTGGCCTCCACTTTAATGTCGTCGGCATTAAAGGTGTAGTTGTCGCGATCCTTTACGCAGTAGAGAATTGGCTCGTACATAGAGCCAAAGTAGTTCTTCGCCTGTACCCCTGAACTGTCGTAGTACCAGACGATACGCGACAGAACAGTCAGCTCCCGTCTCAGGTATATATCAAAGTAGGGTAGCGTTTGAGTGGAACACATGATGTACAGGCTGCCGCTGTCCTTCAGCTTGCGGATGCACAGGTCTAGCCACAGATAACACCAGACAAGATATTCCTCCTCCGAGTCCCATCTGTCTTTCCTGCCGTTAAAGTTCTTACCAATATTATAAGGAGGATCAGCAAAGATAAGGTCTATGGAGCGGTCTGGCACTTGTGCTGCCAGCGCTTCGACTGCATCACCGAGGACTATCTTATGTTCCTCCTGCTTGAATACCTCCATTGCTAACCTCCGCTACGTTTTCCCTATTATATCATAATGTGGAAACTAATCTCACTCCCTCCTCATGCAGCCCCCGCACAAACGTATGCACCAATCGCTGGAAGCTCTCATCCACGTCCAGCGGCAGGCCGAAGCCGCCCGCCGTTTCCAGCGAGACGAAGCCATGCACAATGCTACGTAGTCCGCGGATCGCGTGCAGCGCATCCTCACCGCTCATCTGGTACGCGGCCAGCACTGCAATGATGATGTCCAGGATCGCCTCGCTGGCCGCCTGCCACTCTGCGTCACTCGGCTGCGGCGCGACCACCGAGGCGGCGTATAGGCCCTGATGCGCTTTGGCAAAGGTGCGATAGGCATCGGCCAGGGCGAACACTGCATCATCACCTGCTTTGCCGATGGTGGCCCGACTCAGCGCCGCTGCCATCTCGCTGATGCCTAGTAGCGCCAGATCGCGGCGCAACCCTGCTTGCCCGCTGATGTGGTTGAACAGGCTGGGCGTTCGCACCCCCACCCGCTCTGCCAGCCTGGTCAGATTTAGGCTGTCCAACCCTTCGGCATCGGCCAGCGCTGCCGCTGCCACTATCACTGCTTCGTGGTTCAGCCTGGCCCTACCCGACATGGCTGACCTGTTTCGCCAGAAACTTGAAAATCTCAGGGCCAACCTGCTCCGGCATCTCGGCATGGGGATAGTGTCCCGCGCCTTCGACCATATGGGCGGTGCAATGCAGCATCCCAGCCACCAATTGCGCCTCCGCTGCTGGGTCTTTGAAGTCGGGGTCTTTCGTTCCCATCACCACCAGGGTTGGGGCGCTTACCTCGGCTAGCCTTGCCTCGCACGCCGCTTTGGGGGCGGCAATCATCGCCTTTAGGGCGGCGAAGCGGCCCGGTTCGCTCAGGTTGGCCTTCAGCCTCGCCTTGTATGCGGTGAAATCGGCGGGCTTGTGGCTGGGGTAGAGGCTGCTATAGTAGGTCAACCATGCGCCGACTTTCCATGGGCCGGTGAGCATCAGCTTCAAAGCCATATCCTGCACAAACGAAGGGGGGATATCGCGCACGAATGGGTCGAGTAGGGCCAGCCCGCTGACCAACTCTGGCGCTTCCGCTGCCGCCCACACGCTGGCCGCCCCCGCCATCGAATTGCCTACAAGCATCGCTGGCCCAGCGTTCAGATGACGGAGCAAGGCAACAATATCGCTGCCCACCGCTGCTGCCGAGTAGTCCGCCCAGCCAACGCTGCTCTCGCCGTGACCGCGCAAGTCCATCGTCACTACCCGATAGCCAGAAGCGACAAGCTGGGGCGTGAGGTAACGATATTGCGCCCGTACATCGCCCATGCCAGGGATACATACCACCAGCGGCCCGCTGCCGCTGCTGTCATCAAACGCGATGCGGCCTTCCCCTCGCTCAAGATACTGTGTATTCATCATATTCTCCTTATCCGCAAACAATTTAGCTAACGGCATTTGTATTATAACTAATACCATTAGCTTTGTCAAGTTCCGAAGGTGAAAAGAAATGGCGCACCCAGCAGGGTGCGCCGACTTGCAACTTGCAACTTGCAACTTGCAACTTGCAACTTCCCTACTTGCCCTTCTTCTCCCGCTGGAACAGCAGCGAACCCATCACCAGCACGATGCTTGCCAGCAGCAGCAGAGTGCTGACTGCGTTGACCTCCGGGGTGATACCCACCTTCACTGTGTCGTATATCTTCAGCGGCAGGGTGGTGCTGTTCGGCCCGGCGGTGAACTGGGTGACGATCACATCATCAATCGAGAGGGTGAAGGCCATCAACGCGCCGCCGATAATACCGGGCATTAGCAGCGGCAGGGTGACGCGGCGGAAGGTTTCAAGCTCGTTCGCGCCCAGGTCCATAGCCGCTTCCTCCAGCCGCTTGTCGAAACCATGCAGCCTGGCACGAACAATAACCGCGACGAAGGGGATATTGAAGACGATGTGGGCAATGGTGACTGTCACCAGACTGCGTTGCGCCCCCACCGCGACGAAAAAAAGCAGCAGCGACAGGCCCATCACGATTTCAGGGATGATGATCGGTAGGTACATTACCCCCTCGAAGATTGTTTTGCCAATGAAGCGGAAGCGTTCCAGAGCCAGCGCGGCCAGCGTGCCGACGATGGTGGAGACGGCGGTGGAGACAAGCGCCACCTGCATAGTGCGGAACGCTGCCGCGCCCATCTCGCTATCCTGAAAGAGTTGTTGATACCAGCGGGTGGTAAAGCCAGACCAGTTAACCCCGCTCTTACTATCGTTGAAGCTAAACACGATCAGGATCAGAATCGGCGCATAAAGGAAGATGAACAGCATCACCGCGTTGGCCCGCATCAGAGTATCGCCCAGCCAGGCGGGGAGGGTGATGCGGCTGCGGGGTGGATGGGCCGCCACTCGCGCATCGCTGCGGCTGCTGGCAGGCGTATCAGCGGTGGTGATTGCCGCCTGCATTTGCTCCATGCCGCTCTGCGGTATCTTGATGGCGCTCATATCATTTCCCCCTTCGCCCCGCCCTGAGCCACACGGAAGTAGATGACTGTAGCGATGGTAACTATCGCCATCAGCACGATGCTCATTGCCGAGCCAAACGGCCAGTTACCGTTATGCAGATAGGCGTTCTGGATGGCGTTGCCAATCATGATCGTCTTGCCCCCGCCGAGGATGTCGGAGGTGACGTAGCTGCCCACCACCGGCACGAACACGAGGATGCTACCCGCAAGTATCCCCGACATGGTTAGCGGAATAAGGATGCGCCGTAGGATGTAGAATGTGCTTGCGCCCAGATCCTGAGCCGCCTCGATCAGCGAAAAGTCGAACTTCTCAATCGCAGCATAGAGTGGCACCACCATGAAGGGCAGGTAGCCGTAGACCAACCCGACCACTACCGCATCGTCGGTGAAGAGCATCTGCAATGGATCCTTAATCACCCCCAGCCCTTGCAGCACGCCGTTGACCGGCCCCTCCTTGCGAAAGAGCAACTCCCAGGCATAGGTGCGAACCAGGAAATTAGTCCAAAAGGGAATCATCACCAGCAGCAGCAACGAGGCCCGCCACTTCTCGCTGCGCCGCGCAATAAAGAAGGCGAATGGGTAGCCGACCGCCAGGCACAGCACGGTAGTTAGCAGGGCGAACCAGATTGAGCGCATGAAGATGTTGATATAGAGTGGGTCGAAGCCGCCCGCGAAGTCGGTGAACAGCGACTTGTAGCTGTCGAGGTTGTAGTTACTCCACTGCACGCCGCCGTACTCGCTGCGCGTAGCAAAGCTGACCGCCACTACGATGAACAGCGGCACCAGGAAGAACACGCCGAGAAACACCAGCGATGGCAGCAACAGACCAAATGCCTGCGCCCCGCTGCTACGCCTCAGCCAGCCTGCCAGCCCTCGCTTTGGCGCGGCAGTTTGCGTTTTTGCCAATTACTCATCCCTTTCAGATTGTGTGCCACCCGCCGAATAGCCATCAAACTAAGACGATAGCTGCTCATGATCCAGGGGGTCTGGGGATAAGCCCCCAGCGGCTGAAGGGCAAGCAGGTCCACCGCAATGTAGATGCTTGTGGCTGGACGAGGCGAGAGGTTCAGCCAACCCCTCGACATCTTGCCATTGCCCCACCTGGGGCTGAACCCCCAGCCCTCAAAGGCTCTTCACCCTTTTCTTTATTTTGATGCTTATGGGCGTATGCCATGCCGCCCCTATGCCTACGTTGTCACTTGCGATGGGCGTGTAGCGCGACTCGGACCCATCCCAGCCCCTTCCACCGGCAGGGGAGAACATCAGAACCTTGTTTGCCAGGTACTCAGCACTCAGCACTCAGCACTATTTCTCTAGCAGCAGCGTCACGGCGGGCGACCATTCGAGTAGCACTTCTTCATGCTCCACGAAGCGGCCACCGTCAGTATTGGGGGCAAATAGCCGCCCGTCTTTGTAGCTGGGCGTATCATGCTGCGCGTTACCACCGTTCTGCCGCTCCACGGTCAGGCTAACCGCGCCGGGGAGGTCTACCAGATATTGGGTAGCAGTCCCCATGTAGATAGCCTGCTTGATGCGACCCACAGCGCGGTTCAGCCCATTGCTGCTGGTCTCGTGCGCGTCGGCAATGCGGCTCAGGTTGATCTTCTCAGGGCGTACCGCCAGCGTTACCGCGCTGCCGGTCTGCACTCCGTCGAGGCGGGGCGAACGCACAGTCAGGCCGCTGCCGTTCTCGCCAATAGTGATGGTGACAAGCTCAGGGCCAACCTCGGCGACCTGCCCTTGCAGGAAGTTGCTCTGGCCGATGAAATCGGCGACGAAGCGGCAGTTGGGCCGCTCGTATATCTCCGCCGGGCTGCCCACCTGTAGCACCTTGCCGCCAGACATCACCGCGATGCGGTCACTCATGGTCAGCGCCTCTTCCTGATCGTGGGTTACGTAGACGAAGGTAATGCCGACCTGGGTTTGCAGATTCTTCAGTTCAAGCTGCATCTCTTTACGCAGCTTGAGGTCGAGCGCACCGAGCGGCTCATCCAGCAGCAACACTGCCGGGCGGTTGACCAGGGCGCGGGCGAGGGCGACGCGCTGTTGCTGGCCGCCGCTCATCTGGCGAGGGCGGCGCTTGCCGTAGTTGCCCAGCCGCACCAGGTCGAGCGCGTGTTGCGCCCGTTCGGCGATCTCCGCCTTTGTGCCTGCGTGGGTTGCCTGCAGCCCGAAGGCGACATTCTCCGCGACGCTCATATGCGGAAACAGGGCGTAGCTCTGGAACACGGTATTGACGTTGCGGCGGAAGGGTGGCACTCCTGCCACTGGCACTCCCTCGATGTAGATTTCGCCCATGCTGGGATGCTCGAACCCCGCGATCATCCGCAGCGTGGTGGTCTTGCCGCAGCCCGACGGCCCCAGCATACTGAAGAACTCGCCCTCGCGGATGCTGAGGTTGACATCATCCACCGCTGCCACGTCGCCAAAGCGTTTGGTTACGCTGCTCAACTCGACCGCGTTCCTATCCTGCTCTTTTACCTGCATTGCTTTACCCTTGCTCTTCCCCGCCGGGGGCTTGGCTAAGGGGTGATGCCCACTGGCGAGTGCGCCAGCGACAACCACCCCTGCTTATTAGTCTACACAAGCCGTTCAGGACAAACAGAAAGGCCAGGCTCCTCAGGCTTGGAAGATACTGCTGCCTCAAGAACGCTGGCCGTGGCTTGCTGATATTGCGCTATTGGCTAGGCCCGCCCTTCGCACAAGGTAGGCAAAGTTGCCCATCCCCGCATCGCTCAGGCGATCGGAACAGGCGATTTAGCGCACTCAGCCAGCCTTAGCCAGCTCTGGGTTGTAGACGATTGTATACACAGGTCCTTCGTTCCCAGCCACCCGCTTATCGGCGCGGGCTTAACCGTTAATCTGCTTTAGTCTGCGTAACCGAGGTCAAATCTCCGCTGACCCTCGCCCACGTAATCGCTATTATACATCCCGCCTACTGGCTTGTCAAATTGTGGCAAAAACAGAGGGGCGATGCTGGTTAGCATCGCCCTGGTTTAGCCTGAATTGCCACAACCGTCATACCTGCTACGCTAATTGCTGCTAATGATAATGCTGCTGACGGTGAAGTTCTGCGCCCCACTGCTGAAGTGGATCAGGTAGCGCATCGGCACCAGTCCATTGAGCGCGGCAGAGTTGGCGCTGCCATGCTTGATGTTGCCGTTGATGTTCCAGACGAAGTTAGAACCCTGGCTGTTGAGCGTCACCATCGTGCTGCTGGTGTTGACTGCTCCATAGCTATCTACGATGGTCATCTCCAGGCTGGGGCGTGGAATGCGGCGGTTTAGCACCACCAGCTTGTCAAGCTCAAGCGTGCCAGCGCAGGCGGCGGGCGCAGCAGAGTGAACCATCAGGCCGGTTGGGCTGCCATTGATGGTGAAGTTAGCCCCGCAGTTGCTGGTGGTTGTCGCAGTAAACCCTTGTGTATCATGGGGAAAGGTGTACGACAGCACTACCAGCTTGGCGTAGGATGCGCTGCTGAACATCAGGGCCAGCAGCAGCAAGCCTAGCGTGACTATGCTCTTGTTTATGGTTCGCTTCATTAGCGGCTCCTTCTATGTGAAAATTAGAAAATAGCGCAGCGGCAGAAAATGTTACTGCTTCTAACCCAGATTATAGCACATTTGCTATCCAAATACTAGTACCTGAGAGATAGTACTTTTGGGTATCTTTACTGGTACTATTAGCGTAAACCTTACCGTTTTCCTTACCGTGGGTTGCACATCGTCATTATAAGCTCTCGGATTAGCCGATCAGGAAGGGCAGCGCCACCAGCGCCGCCCCAGCTTTCCTTCTTTAGCTCAGGCAGCTTCCAGTCTGCCTTGCTTGGGATCGCCAGCCATTCGGCTGCGCCCCATTCCTGCGGGTACATTTCATCACCTTGCATCGGGTTGGGCGGACAACAGTCCGCTGCTATAGACATTGATATGTGTTGCAAGAATATGCAATGCGCCCTACCCCTGTTTAGTTGCCGCTGTATACGTTGACGTTGGTAATCCTGATGACCCTGGTGATACCCCATTGTCCCTGGCGGAGCGGGAGTACGTATTGCAGGGTCTGCGAGCCACTGTTAGAGCCACCCGACCAGGTTGCGCTGGTTACGCCCCAATTCCCCCCACTTTGCGACGAACCGACAGCCAGGCCAGCCGAGCCGGTTGCGCCCAGTGAAGTCGTGCCGCTGCCGAGGTTGAGCATACTATCACTGTCGTTGACCAGCATATCGGTGCTGGGGATGGAGATGCCCGCCTTCAGCACCACCACCTTGGCAAACGTGATGCTCGCCCCGCTGCAACCTGACGCGGCTGGCAGGGTAAGTTCCAGCGCATTGTTGACGCTATCCCACGATGTAGTTACCGTAGCGTTGCAGGTTGCCCCCCCACCCTGAATGCTGGCGGTGAACCCCTGGGTGTCGTTGGGGAAGGTGAAAGACAATACTACCAGCTTGGCGTATGCTGCCCCCGCAAACGCCATTACCAGAACCATGATGCCGATGACCAGACCGGCTTTAGTTGTCCTACGTACCACTTTGAGACTACCTTTCTGCACCCTGTGCTTGCCGTAAACTGGAAGCATCCTTGAGATTAGAAGTTGGCCTGCATATATTATATGCCTGATACTATTGCGCTGTCAAGTACGATCGGCATAGTTGCATGATTTTGCCCTATAATTCTTAACTTTCGGTTATAGTATGGCGCAAACTATGGAAAGGGGATAATTGGCTGAGGAAAATCTGGGCGAAGCTACGGGGTTTGGTAGCGTTGGTGGCGTTGCTGCTGCACTGGCGGCTTGCGGCCAACCGAACGCGCTGCCGCTCACTGCTACCCCAATGCTGGCGCACCCTACGTCGGTAACCACCCCACGCCAGCCGCCCGCGACGGCCACGCCGCTTGGTTACGCGCCGATGCGCCGATACTTCTGATAGCGGTCTGCCAGTAGGCGACGCAGGCCGTCTTCGCTGTGCCAGGCGTAAGCATCGAGCGCGGCAAGGTTGCTGGCAATCGCTTCGCAAACCGTGTTGATGGTCGCTTCCACATTGGTATGCGCACCACCCTCCGGCTCAGGCAGCAGCTCGTCAATAATGCCAAAGCGTTGCAGGTCGGGGGCGCTGATCTTCATCTGGGTGGCGGCAATCGGCGCTTGCTTGTTATCGTTCCACAGAATTGAGGCGGCGGCCTCTGGCGAAGCCACCGAGTAGATGGCGTTCTCCAGCATAAGCAGGCGATCTGCTACTCCGATTGCCAGAGCGCCACCGCTGCCACCCTCGCCGATGATCACCGCAATGCTGGGGACGGGCAATTCCACCATAGCCATGATGCACTCGGCGATTGCGCCGCCCATGCCACGCTCCTCGGATTGCAAATCGGGGCTGGCTCCGCCGGTATCAATCAGGGTTATAAGGGGCAAGCGAAAGCGGGCGGCCTGTTGCATCAGCCGCAACGCCTTGCGGTAGCCTTCGGGGTGGGGCGAACCGAAGTTGCGGGCGATGTTCTCGCGGGTGTCGCGCCCCTTCTGCTGCCCAATAATCATCACTGGACGATCGTTGAAGGTGGCGGGGCCACCCACGATAGCGGCATCGTCGCCGAAACGCCGGTCGCCGTGCAGTTCGACGAAATCGGGGGTCATCAGCTTGATGAAGTCCAACGTATGGGGGCGGTCGGGATGGCGGGCGAGCTGCACCCGCGCCCAGGATGCGGTCTCGGTGGCGCTCACTCGTGTTCTCCGTTCTGGCTGGCGCTATGGCTGGGGGCGAGCAGGACGCTAGCGACGCTATAGTCGCGGCCATTAGCGGTGGGGTCGGGACAGTAGAAGCGCAGCAGGCGGCTGATCTGGGTACGCAATTCGCGGCGGGGCAACACCAGGTCAACCATGCCATGCTCTAGTAGGAACTCGGCGGTCTGTGCGCCAGGGGGTAGCTTCTGGCGGATGGCTTGCTCGATTACGCGGGGGCCAGCAAAGCCGATTAGCGCCCCTGGCTCGGCGATGATTACATCGGCAATGGTGGCATAGCTGGCGGTTACTCCGCCGAAGGTGGGGTCGGTCAGCAGCGAGATGAAGGGCAGGCCCGCTTCGGCCAGCTTGGCGAAGGCGGCCACTGTCTTTGCCATCTGCATCAGCGAGAAGATGCCCTCGTGCATTCGCGCTCCCCCGCTGGCGCTCACTACCATTACCGGCAGGCGGCGGGTAGTCGCCTCCTCGACCACGCGGGTGATGCGTTCGCCGTATGCCTGGCCCATGCTTGCGCCCATGAAGCTGAAATCGCTGACCGCGATGAGCAGCCGCTGGCTTTCGATGCTGCCCTCGCCGCTGAGGATCGCTTCCTTCAGCCCGGTCTTGCGTTGGGTATCGCGCAGTTTGGAGGGATAGGGCTGGTTCATACTGATGAAGCCGAGCGGATCGCTGGGGGCAACCTCGTGCTGATCCTCGACGAAGCTATCCTCGTCGAGCAGCAGGGCGATGCGCTCACGCGCCGAGAGGCGGAAGTGGTGGCTGCACTTGGCGCATACCTTAAGGTTGCGCTCCAGCTCCTTGGTGTAGAGCAACTCGTGGCACTTGGGACATTTCACCCACAAATCGTCGGGGATGGCGCGGCTACGCTCCTCGGCATCGTCGGGGCTGCTAAACTGTTTGGGGTGGCGGCGGACCAGATCTTTCATATAGCATCCAATTCGGGCATCATGTGCTAGCATAAACAAAGGCGGGCTTATATTTCGACCGCCCTATTATAGCACAATGCGTCAAGTAACGTTTAGCGTAGGTGCGCGTCACGTTTTTGCATATCCAACCAGGGCGGACGCAATCCGCCCCTACGCCACACATACGTTGCAAGAATGTGACCCGCACCCTTAGCGTAGCCGCAGTGACAAATCGCCGACCCTTACGCGCTGGCGCTCGCCCTCGGCGGTCTGCACCACTAGCGACCCATCCTGCTCCACAGTCAGCAGCTTGCCGACCAGGGTAATATCGCCGTGTTCGCTGATGCTCACCTCGCGGCCAAACCAGCATAGGCTGTCCACCCACTCGCGCCATAGCGGGGCCAAGTCGCCCGCTTGCAAGGCAAGGTAGCGCGGCTCGAACTGGTTGCAAATTGCGGAGCATAGCGCGGTGCGCTCCACCTGGTGGCCTAGCTCCACGCTCAGGCTGGTGGCAAGCGGCAGCCCGATCAAGTCGGCGTGGCTCAGATTCACGTTGAGGCCGAGGCCCAGCGCCGCCCAGCTAACCTGCCCGTCGCTGAAGCCCACCTCACTGAGAATACCCCCCACTTTGCCCTCGTTGACCATAATATCGTTGGGCCACTTCAGTTGCACATCGAGGCTGGGGTAGAGGTGGCGCAGCGTAGCCCGCGTAGCGTTCGCCAGGCAGATGGTCAGGGCGAAGGCTTGCGCCGCCACGATGGGCTGCTCCGGTCGCAGGATGAAGCTGGCGAGGATGCTGCTGTGGGGCGGCGCAAGCCAGGTGCGGCCCAGCCGTCCCCGCCCGCGACTCTGGTACTCACTGATTACCACCCCGCCATCGGGTGCGCCATCGCTCTCGATCAGCAGGCGGGCAAGATCGTTAGTGCTACTCACCTGCTGGTACAGGCGCATCCACCGCCCCACCCGCTGAGTGTGCAGCCCCGCCGTAATATATTTGATGTTGTACTCGTCTATCATTTTACACCATCGCCCGTGCCTCATCCACAATCGCTGGGCCAGCCGCGCTGCCAAGCCGATATGCGCCCGCGTTGAGCAGGGCCAATGCCTCAGTGAGGTTGGTTGCGCCGTTGGCTTTGAGCTTAAGCCCACCAGCTATGGCGCGTAGTCGGGTTACATCGCCCGCGCTGGCAGGGTTGTCGGCGGCATTGTTGACCATGATATAATCCGCGCCCGCGTTGACCGCTATCTCCGCCACTTGAGCCTGCTGCTCTGCGCTGAGATAGCGGGCGGGTAGCACAACCTTGAGCATCACCCCGCTGTCGGCTGCCTGCCGCGCCTGCTTGATCACATAGGCAAGGTCATCGCCCGCTGCCTTGATATCGCCGCTTCGGATTGCGCCCAGGTTCGCCACGATGTCCAGTTCGGTCGCGCCATCACCCACCGCCAGCCGCGCCTCCAGCCCGCGCACCGACGCGCTCTGCGTGCCATAAGGGTAGCCGATCACGCCGCAGACGCGCACGAGAGAGTTTGTCCCCAGCCGCGCCGCTGCCAGCCGCGACCAGTAGGCGGCGACGCACACCGCCGCGAAGCCGTACTGATTGGCGGCATCGCACAATGCCCGCACGTCGTCCGCCGTCGCATCCGGCTGCAGGTTGGTGTAATCTATGCGGGCGGCAAGTTCGCCTGGTGTCATATGCGCTCCCTCTTTACCTTCTCACGAATCGGCTCGGCCTTCAGCGCTTCGCCGCTTCCTTCAATTTGCTTCTGCGTTGCAGCGTCAATCTTCTGGCCTTTGTATGCCGCGATTATAGCGCAGAAGATGCCAATCAGCGCCACAATAATCATATAATTTGCCTCGATAACCCCTCTGAGCAATGTTAGACCGATTATTGTAATAGTCACGCTTGCGCTGGCAATAACTCCAGCCAGGTTGTACCACCAGTTAGCCCCATTGCTGACCCTCAATCTAGCCACGAAGAAGTATAGCAGACCAGCAATAGCAATCAGGCCAACCCAACCGGCAGCGAGGTCCTTACCCAACAGAGAGCCGCAGATGACCGCGCCACCTATTCCTCCTAGCGTGACCATGTAGGCCAGCCACTCCTGCAACGGGTTTTGCCTTTTTCGCATTGTGTATGTAAGAGCTAGGATGAGGCTAGCGATCACCATCAAGGCAAGCACGTTAGCGGCAGTTGAGGCGACTGTACCCCTCGGTCAACAGTTACGCCACTAGCGATCACCATCAAGGCAAGCACGTTAGCGGCAGCCTTATTTACTGCCTGTATCATCAGGAAAATAGCATACGATGACACACTGATAATCATGCTTACGATGCTACGCCTGCTATTGCTGCTATTCATGGCTAATCCTTCCAACTGCTTCGCACTGAAAGGATGGGTGTAGAGCTGATCCAGCGACATTTCCTGATAATCGCCATCCAGGTTGACAAGCGCCATCGGCAGCGTGGGGTTGAACTCGGCTAGCACCTGGCAGCACGCGCCGCAAGGCGGGCTGAGGTGGGCGGCGGCAACATCGGTGGCGACGGCGAGTTGCACGAAGCGGGTGCAGCCTGCGCTCACCGCGGCCAGCAGCGCGGCCCGCTCCGCGCAGATGGTCGAGCCGTAAGCGGCGTTCTCCACATTGACTCCCACATAAATCGTGCCATCATCGCCCAGCAACGCCGCTCCCACCTTGAAGCCTGAATAGGGCGCGTAGGCGCGGTTGCGCACAGTGATTGCCGCCGCCACCAGCGCAGCGTAGTCCTCGCTCATCGGCGTTGCTCCTCACGTTCGCTGGTTGGGCTATCGCTGGCGGGCATCACCCCTGGCACGCTGCCCAGCAGCAGCGCGGTGCCATCATCGGAAGGCGGGTTGCTGCTGCTGTGCGCCGCTTGCCGCGCAGCCTCGTCGCGGGCGGCCTGCTCGGCGATAGGGTCTACCACGGTCAGGTGCAGCTTACGCAGGCGGCGGCCCTCGGCGCTCTCCACCACGATGCGCACGCCGTCTACGATAATCGTATCGCCCACTACTGGAATGCGCCCCAGCCGATCGAATACCAGCCCGCCCAGCGAGTCGTAATCCTCCGCCGACCAGCTAACCCCAAGCACCTCATTCACATCATCGAGCGGCACGCGGGCATCAATCACATAATCGCCTGGGCCGCGCCGCTCAATCGCCAGTTCTTCCTCATCGTACTCGTCCTGGATCTCGCCGACGATCTCCTCCAGCAAGTCCTCGATTGTTACCAGCCCGGCGGTGCCACCGTACTCGTCGAAGATAATCGCCATCTGGGTGCGTCCCTGCTGCATCTCGCGCAACAGGTCATCCACCTTCTTCGACTCCGGCACGAACAGGGCGGGACGGATCAGGCTCATCACATGGAAGCCTACATGGTCGCCGCCCAGGCGCAGCACGCGCAGCAGATCCTTGGCGTGTAGGATGCCCTTCACGTCGTCAATGCTCTCGCCATAAACCGGCAGACGGCTGTAGCCCGCATCCAGCACCTCGGTCAGCACCTCGTCCATAGTCGCGTCGCTGGCAACCGCCACGATATCGGTGCGTGGCACCATCACCTCACGCACCAGGGTGGCGTGGAACTCGACCAGGCTTTCGATCATCTCCTGCTCTTCTTCGGGCGACTCGACCTCGTCCTCGCTGCTGAACAGCGATAGTACGCCCTCTTCTATATCGCTGGGGCGCGATACCGGGCGGCGGCCCAGCAGCCGCAGGATGAGCCGACTGAGCGCCAGGAAGGGGATGAGTGCGACATCGCCGACTGCGTGCATGATGGTCAATGGCGTGATCATGCTGAGGGCCATCCGCTCCGGGTCGTAGCTGGCGGCGGTGCGCGGCAGGGCCACCCCTAGCAGCACCACCACCGCCGCTGCGCCTATACCCACTGCCCAACTGCTGAACCCGTCGGTCAGTCGCGTAGCGGTGCGGCCAATCAGGACGCTGGCAACCAGCAGCGTTACCGCGCTGGTAAGCTCCGCGCCGCTGATGTGGCTCTGCCGCGCCTCGATGATCTGGTTGAGCCGCTCGACCCGCTGCGATTCGCTCTTGCCCAACTCGCGCAGGCGCACCAGGCTGATGCCGCTCAACGCCGCCTCGGAAGCGACCGCATAAGCCAGCAGCGTGGTGCAGAGGGCTATCCCCAGTATCGCAATCCAATCTTGCAGGGCCATTATACCCCTCACCCTAACCCTCTCCCGCAATGGGCGAGGGGATGAAGCCTCCCCTCACCCTAGCCCTCTCCCCCGCTAGGGCGAGGGGATCAAGGCGAAACATCATTCACCATTTACCATTCACCATTTACCATTAGCCCTTCCCTACCGGAACAGGGTGCTGACCGACAGATCCTTGTGGATGTGGACGATGGCATCGGCCAGCAGCGGGGCGACGGTAAGGATGTGGAACTTGCCGGGGCGTTCACTAACGCTGATGCTGAGGCTCTCAGTGTAGCTGGTCTTCACCCTAGCCTTGCCTTTCGCCCGCATTTGCAGCGCCAATGTGTTCGTCACCAGCGGCACCGGCACCGGCACCGTATCGGTAACAACCAGTCGCTCGAAGGGAGCCGCTTCCAGCGCGGCTGCCGCGCCATCGGCAAGGGCAGCGTGGGTCGCGCTGGCGTAGACCTCGCGTGCGCCGCGTGCCTTGAGCATCTCAGCGGCGGCAATTAGCGTGCCACCCGTCAGGATCATGTCATCGGCAATAATCGCGGTGCGGCCCGCTACGTCGCCTACCATATCCATCGCCACTGACACATCGGCGCTGGGGTGCATCTTGCTGATAAACGCCAGCGTGCCGTCGCCGCCCAGCCGCTGCTTCAACTCCAGGGCGCGGCCCACCCGCCCGGCATCGGGGGCAACTACCACGTACTTATCCAGCGCCAGTTCACGGAAGTAATCGGCGAACAGATGGGTGGCCCGCAGGTGGTCTACAGGGATGTCGAAGAAGCCCTCGATGGCGGGGGCGTGCAGATCCATCGCCAGGATGCGGTTGGCTCCCGCCACGCTGATCAGGTTGGCAAGCAGCTTGGCGGAGATCGGCTCCCGCCCGCTCATCTTCTTCTCCTGCCGCGCATAGGCATAGTAGGGGATCACTGCGGTGATACGTCCGGCGCTGGCCCGTTTCACGGCATCAATCATCAGCAGCAGTTCCATAATGTGGTGGTCGGCGGGCGAGTTGAGCGGCTGGATAAGGAACACGTCGGTGCCACGCACGTTCTCCTCGATGCGTACCCGCGTCTCGCCATTGCGCCAGCGTCCCACGATCGCCTCGCCCACCGCGATGTCAATCTGCCGCGCAATATGCGCCGCCAGCGCGGGATGGGCGTTGCCGCTGAATACCTTTAGCCTTCCCTCCATTGTTCCTCCAATGTAGAATGTAGAAGGTAGAATGTAGAATAAAAACCAGTTAGGCGTTACGCAGTTTGGCAGGGCGAACAACGGTTCGCCCCTACGAATCAATCAACGGCTTTCTGACACTTCCTCAGCACTCAGCACTCATCACTATCTTTAGGTGGCAGGTTGCGGGCGGGGATGCCGACGGCGGTGTAGCCGGGCGGCACGTCGCGGCGCACCACTGCGCCCGCGCCGGTGCGGGCTGCCTCACCCACGTGCAACGGCGCAATCAGCATGGTATCCACCCCGATGAACGCGCCATCCTCGATGGTGGTCTGCTTCTTGTTCGGCGTGCCGTCGTAGTTGGCGGTGATCGTGCCTGCGCCGATGTTGACGTGGCGGCCAATGGTGGCATCGCCAAGATAGCTAAAGTGGCCGCTGGCGCTGGCGCTGCCGAAGCGGGTTTGCTTCATCTCCACAAAGTTGCCCAGGTGGGCGTGAGATTCGATGTAAGTGCCACGCCGAATATGGCAGAATGGCCCCATGTCCACGTCGTCCTCGATGACGCTATCCTCGACGTAGCTGGCGGTGATGCGAACACGGTCGCCGATTTTCGCGCCGCGCAGCCGCGTGTTGGGACCAATCTCGCAGTCGCGGCCAATCACCGTCCCCTGCTCGATAAACGTCCCCGGCAGAATGATCGTATCCTCGCCAATTTGCACATCCATATGCAGATAGACGGTGCCGGGGTCGGGCATCGTCACCCCCGCCAGCATCAGTTCGCGGCGCAGGCGTTGCTGCACGGTTGCTTCGGCCTCGGCCAGCTTGACCCGCTCATCAATGCCGATTGCCTCAGCGTAGCCCGCCGCGCCTAGTTCCACTGCCGCGACCTTGCCCGCACTGGCGGCCATCTGCAGCAGGTCGGTCAGGTAATATTCGCCGCTACGCAGGCTGGGCGCGATTTGTGGCAACGACTGCCACAGCCAGGCGGCATCAATCGCGTATATGCCGGTATTGATCTCGCTAATCAGCCGCTCGGCAGCGTTGGCATCCTTCTCCTCGACGATGCGTAGCACCTGCTCCCGCTCCACACTATCGCGCACGATGCGTCCGTAGCGGTAGGGGTTGGCTGCCTCAGTGGTGAGCAGGGCCAGATATGCGCCGCTCTCGCGCTGCGCATCGATTAGCTGCGCCAGCGAGTCGGTGGTGATAAGGGGCGCGTCGCCCATCAGTACCAGCACGGTTTTAATTGCAGTATCAGCCTGAAGTTGAGCCGCCGCCTGCATCAGCGCGTGGCCGGTGCCAAGCTGCTGCTCCTGCACTGCATAGCGCGTGCCTTGCCAGTGCGCGTCGGCGTAAGCCTGCACGGCATCAGCGCCATGCCCCACCACCACCAGCGTCTGGCCCAGCCCTAGCGGTTGCAGCGCGGCCAGCACGTGGCCGAGCAGCGGCCTGCCCGCCAACTGGTGAAGAACTTTGGGCAGCCGCGACTTCATCCGCGTCCCCAGCCCCGCCGCCAGGATCACGGCGGCAACATCGTTATATCTTTGTTCGCTCATATGGAATGTAGAATGTAGGTTGTAGAATGTAGAATGTGGATTGGGCAAAAAGCCGCCAGCGGGGTTGAGAGTCTGCACGATAGACTGCCGCCCATTCTCCGCTGTGAGGGTATAGTAACGTATTCGCTGCATAGTGTCAAGCAAACGGGGCGCGATAAATCCGCGCCCCTAGATCAAGGTCAAAACTTTACCGACAAGCGGTGAAGGGCAGTAGCGGTGGGGGATACGCCGCCGCTCGCCGAGTTACTGAGGGCTGGGAGCGTAGCTCCGAGCGGTGGAGCTGCGCCAGGGCGCGATAAATCCGCGCCCCTACAGCAAGGTCAAAACATTACCGGCAAATGGTGAAGGGCAGTAGCGGCGTGGGCATGGCAGCCCGCCGCCGAGTTACCGAGGGCTGGGAGCGTAGCTCCGAGCGGTGCAGCGCATCAGCGTCTATCGAAGGTGACAATGCGCCAACCTGGTTAACTTGGCAACTTGCCTGCTTTCAATGAGCATGAGAAACGCTGCAACAAAGGGCTGCGCCCCCAACCCCCAGTAACTTGGCGGCGGGCCGCATTGCCCCCACCATCACGATTGTTCAAGATAGCAAGCTGGTGATGGGCATGGTAAACGCTGCGTGGCAAACGCAGTCCCTAAGATGACACCTTCAACTTGCAACTTGTAACTTGCGACCTGCAACTCGCACCCCTCCCGGTTCGTTTGTTCTATGTCCGAATTGACATCACGCCTGCTGCGCGGTATACTATGCGGCACAAACTGTGGCAAATTGACACAACAAAAGCGGGAGGGTGGCAGTTGGCGATGATGGGCGGGATTATTGATACTAATGAAGCTAACCCGCTGCCGACCAGCGGCGGGCTGGTGGTGGGCATTGATGTGGGCGGCACCAAGATTATGGGCGGATTGAGCGACACTAGCGGACGCATCCTGCGCCATACCACCCTGCCTACCGAGGCGCAGCAGGGACCCGACGTGGTGCTGGAGCGCATCGAGCGAGTCGCCCGTGAGATGATCAGCGGGATAGATCCTGGGCGCATCATCGGGGTGGGCATCGGTGCGCCGGGGCCAATTGACCCCTTCAGCGGCACGCTCTACTCGCCGCCCAACCTGCCTGGCATGGACGGTGTGCCAATGCGCGAGATTATGCGCCAGCGGCTGGGCCTGCCCGTCTACCTTGCCAACGACGCGAACGCGGCGGCGGTTGGCGAGTACCTGTTCGGTATCCTCGAACAGGTGCGTAATATGATCTACATCACGGTCAGCACTGGCGTGGGTGGCGGCATCATCATTGACGGCAAACTGTTCATCGGCGCACATGGTATGGGCGGCGAGGTCGGTCACATGACTATCGAGGCGGATGGGCCGCGCTGCAACTGTGGCAACACCGGCTGCCTGGAAGTGCTTGCCAGCGGCACAGCCATTGCCCGCTACGGCGCGGCGCTGGTGAGCGAGGGTCGCGCTCCCATCCTCAGCGAACTGGCCGAGCAACGCGCCAGCGCGGTCACAGCGCGGCTGGTGCAACTGGCTGCCGAGCGTGGCGAACGCGAGTCGCAGCTAATCATCACCCGCGCCGGTTTCTACTTGGGGGTGGGCATCGTCAACCTCATCCACCTGTTCAACACCCAACTGGTAGTCATCGGCGGCGGGGTCAGCAATCTGGGGGCGATGCTGTTCGACCCCATTCGCCAGACTGTAGCCGAGCGAGCCATGCCCGCCATCCGCGCCGGAGTGGAGATCGTTCCCGCCAATCTGGGCGACCAGGTGGGGCTGCTGGGCGCAATCGCCATCGTGCTGCACGAGCAGGCCAATCCTGCCAGCGAGCCACGCCCCGCATGAATCTAATCATCACCAATCGCGCCCGCCTGCTGGCAAGGTACGGCGAGACCGGCCTCGCCAGCATCGCCGCCAGCGTGGAACAATTGCGCCAGGCGTGGTTGGCCGACGACCACACCCAGCGCCCCTATTTCGCCTATGTTGACGATGCCGCCAGCTTGGCCCCGCTGGGCCTGCAGCCAATCATCGCCAGCGGCGCGACCCCCGACCAAAGCGAAGCCATCGCCATCTGCAGCCTGCTCACCGCCCTCGAAGCGCGGGGGCAACAGGTCGAACACCTGCTCATCCTCGGCGGCCCCAACGTCGTCCCCTTCTTCAGCCTCGCCAATCCGGTGCTTGATGCTGACCGCGAGGTGCTGTCCGACAACCCCTACGGCACACGCGGCAACGACAATCTAGTACCCGATCGGGCGGTAGGGCGGATGCCCGATGCCGAGCCGCCCGATGCCACCCCGCTACTCCGCGCCCTGCAAACTGCCATCGCTTTGCGAACGGTGCAAATATCGCCCGCGCCAAAGCACCTCGACCCTGCCCCCGCCGCTACTGCTGCTGCCCGCCCCGGTTGCCTGCACCCCTTTGCTGCTAGCTCTGCCGACAAGGGTTTGTCTACCGGCAGCGCGATGCCTTCCATTACCAACCCTGTAGCCGCGCAATTGATCGCCCCCAACTCACCCGCTGCCCACAACGAGCGCGGCTTTGGTTATGCGGCAGAGATCTGGCAGAACTCCTCGCGGCTTATCTACCAGACAGTCACTCGCGTCGCAGGCGGTGATGACCTACGCATCTGCCCGCCGACCACTACCACCGACTTCCAGCCGCAGTGGTTGCAGAACCGCTTTCTCTATTTCAACCTGCATGGGGTGGTTGACAATAGCCCCTGGTTCGGCCAGAGCCTGCCGCTGATTGCCAGCACGCCGTTCAGCTATCCGGTGGCTTTGCGGCCCGAACAGTTGCGGGCCAGCGAGAGCATCATCAGTCTGTTCGCCCCATTCGTGTTCAGTGAAGCCTGCTATGGCGCGTATATTACGGGCAAGGCGACCAATGCGGCGATGTGCCTTTCATTCCTCGCCAGCGGCGCGGCGGTGTTCGTCGGCGCGACCGTTACCTCCTATGGCCGCCCCGATCCACCGCTTTCTGAAGCCGATTTGCTATCCGTCCTTTTCTTCGAGCATCTCTACAACGGCCTCACGGTGGGCCGCGCTCTGGTCGAAGCCCGCCGCGACTACGCCCGCATCATGCTGCAGCAGCACGGTTCGCTCGACGATGACGATGAGAAGACCCTGCTAGAGTTTGTCGTCTATGGCGATCCCACGTTGCGGGCGTTCTTATGCGGGAATGTAGAATGTAAGGGCGGATTGCGTCCGCCCCGGCTTCCTCACTGTACCATCGGTGGCAGCGTGTTGCCTTCCTCGCGCACAAACTTGACCTGCTGATCCGCGCCGACCTCGAATTGCCAGCTATGCTCGTTGTTGTGCGTGGCATCAGGTTGCCAGTTTGCGCGGAATGTAACGCTCTGCCCCGTGCCATCAGCTGTGGGCGCAATCTCGGTTGTAAGCGTCATTGGCTTCGTGCAAGGGTTGCCCGTGCTGAGGTTGCCTGCTGCCGATGCGGCAGGCTGTGCGCCGCAAACGGAGTATGTAGTGGTAATCGCGCCCGCTGCATTCGGCCACCTATTGATGTAGCTGCTGCCAATATTGTAGATACGTGGCGGCGATTGAAGTTTGGCCGCTGCTGCCTTCGCCAGCTTGATTGTCGTGGCCTGGTCTACTGGTGGCTGGCTCACAGGCGCTGGAGTCGCGGTTGGCTGGCTCACTGCCGGCTGGCTGGCGCTGTTGTCGCAGCCTGCCAGCAGCGGCAGGCCCAGGGCCAGCAACAGGGTTAGCATCACTTTAATTCTAAACATGGTTAAATCTCCTTTAGTATTAGAACGAACAGCAGGCGAGGATTGTTCCTCTACGGCTTGAGCGCCACGGCATAAACCTTGCTAACATTAACCGTAGGTCGCTTTCAACTTTCAACTTTCACCTCAACCTATTGACAGATACGCCAATATCGGTTATCATTGCAATTACACAACCAGCTTTATCAGGATGCCTTTGGGTCAGGAGATTTGCCATGATAGACACGCAGAGAACAGAAGTCGCACCGCAGGTACTCGAGCAGGTGCAGCAGTATGTGGCCGAATATTGTCCCGACCTGGCCGATGCCGAATACAGCGTGCAGACCCGCCAACCCCATGTACCCAGCGACGAGATGTTGAGTAAGGTGCAGGCCACAACCCCCACCCCTCCCAACGCGAATGAAGTTCGTGAGCGTCGTCCCGCCTATATTGTCGCCCCGCCTGCCCCGCAAGCCAGTAGTCGAACTGCGATCGCCTCCCCAACCACCGCACCCCACTATACGATAACCCTACGTAAGAACGTTCGCACCGATAACGGTGCTATGCTGCCACGCATCGCCCGTTTCGTGGTAGATGGCAGCGGCCAGATCCTCAAGGCAACCGCCTCCAAGTTAGCGGCAACCGCAAGCAAGATGTCTGGGGCGGGCGCATAGCCCGCCTTTATTGTACCCCTACCGGGATAGCTGTGGTCACATTCTTGCAGAGCAAGTGTTCAGTAGGGGCGAACCGTTGTTCGCCCTGGTAGGGTAAGCAAGAAGATCACAAGTTACCCAGGCAATCCAAGACCACATATGAAACGCTATACTAGATGACGATATATTTGCCCCGCATAGCTGACACAATGAGGTGTTGACCATGATTAAGATTGAGCGCGAAATTATCACCAGCTTCGAGGAGGGGATGCGCCGCGAGTGGCTGGTGACTAACGGCATCGGCGGCTACGCCAGCGGCACCATCATCGGGGCCAACACCCGCCGTTACCACGGCCTGCTGGTCGCCAGCCTCGACCCGCCAGTGGATCGACTGGTGATGCTTGCCAAGATGGACGAGGAGGTGACGCTGGACGGCAGCACCTACTATCTTGGCACCAACGAGTACCCCGACGACAAGCTCAACCCCGCCGGTTTCGTCCACCTCGAAGACTTCAGCCTCGATCATGGTATCGCCATCTTCAGCTATCACCTGGGCCTGGCGCGTTTGGAGAAGCGTATCTGGATGGCGCAGGGCAAGAACACCACCTACGTTCAGTATACCGCCACCGACACCGACAGCCCGCTGGAACTGACCTTGCGCCCCTTCGCCAACTTCCGCGACTATCATAACCTGACTCACGGCTCGCTCGACTGGAACTTCCAAGTCACGCCCGCCAGCGACGATCATTCCAGCGGCTGCGAGATCCAGGCGTATCCCGCCGCCACGCCCTATTTTCTGCTCACCAGCCAGCCCGCCACCATTATTACGGTGGGTGTATGGTACTGGCACTTCGTCTATCGCGCCGAGCAGGAGCGCGGGCTGGACTATATGGAAGACCTCTACGCCCCCTGCATCATCAAGCTGACCCTCAACCAGGGCGACAGCGTGGCAATCATCGCCAGCAGCGAAGCGCGGGACAGCATCAGCCTCGACCACGTCACCAGCCTGAAGGCGGCGCAGAACCGCCCGCTCGACCTGCTACATCAGGCGCAACTCGACCCCGCCGCACTCGATCCCGAACTCTGCCCCATCGCCGAGGACCAGCCGATCAGCGATGCGGACATTGCCGCGCTGCAAGCCGAATTGACCCTGGCCGCCGACCAGTTTATCGTGTCCCGCCACCCGGTTAAAGCGGGCGGTGATTGGCTCCGCACCGTCATTGCTGGCTACCACTGGTTCACCGACTGGGGGCGCGATACGATGATCTCGCTCCCTGGCCTTTGCTTGCAGACGGGCCGCAGCGACGAGGCTGCCACCATCCTACGCAGCTTCGCCGAGTACATAGACGGCGGGATGCTGCCCAACTTCTTCCCCGACGCAGCGCAGACCCCTGAGTATAACACCGTGGATGCAACTCTCTGGTACTACCACGCCATCGAGCAGCACCTGTTGCACACTGGCGATGATAGCGTGGCCCGTGACCTCTTCCCCAAACTGGCCGACATCATTCGCCATCATATAAACGGCACCCGCTACAACATCAAGGTTGACCCCAACGATGGCCTGCTCTACGCTGGGCAGGAGGGGGTGCAGCTTACCTGGATGGATGCCAAAGTGGGCGACTGGGTAGTTACCCCGCGCATCGGCAAGCCGGTGGAGATAAATGCGCTATGGCACCATGCTCTGATGATCATGGCCCGCCTGCGCCAGCGTGGCTTCAAGGCCGATGATACCGACCTGGACTACGCCGCGCTGGCGCAAAAGGCGGCGGCCAGCTTCCGCGCCCGCTTCTGGTGCCAGAATGTCCGGTATCTCTACGATGTGGTGGACGGCCCCAGCGGTGACGACGACAGCCTGCGCCCCAATCAGCTATTCGCCGCCGCCCTCGAACCCGACCTGATCAGCGATGAAGCTGCTGCCGCAATGCTGGTGGCGGTTGATGATCAACTGCTCACCCCCTACGGTCTGCGTACCCTCGCTCCTACCGACCCCCACTATATCGGCTGCTACACAGGCGACCGCTACCAGCGTGACGGCGCATACCACCAGGGAACCGTCTGGCCCTGGCTACTCGGCGCATATGCCGCCACCAGCCACCGCCTGGCCCACGACCCCGCCGCGCTGCGTGGCCTGCTCCCGCCTTTCATTACTCAGATGCGCGACTACGGCATCGGCTCGGTAGCCGAAATCTGCGAAGGCGACGCGCCCCATCAGCCCAAAGGCTGCATCGCCCAGGCGTGGAGCGTGGCCGCGCTGCTGGAGATTATCGGCCTCATCAACAAGCATTAGCGCAGTAAAAAGCCCTCTCCCTACGCAGGGAGAGGGTTGGGTGAGGGTGAATCTCGCAGAACCCAAAATGTTCATCGTAAGCAACGGCAGCAAAAAGCCCTCCCCCTACGCAGAGAGAGGGTTGGGCAAGGGTGATGTCGAATAGCACTAACGCTGAAGATGGGCATTGATGTAGGTCAGCATTCTCCCCTCACCAAACCTCTCCCCTAGGGAGAGGCTTTTTGTTGTGCCTACTTCAGCGTCTGGTTCGACTTGTCCTGCGCCGACTTCATGCCGTCGGTGGCGGCGCTTGTTCCCTTGACCACCTGGGTGATAGTGCTGGCTATGATGTCGCGCACCTGCTGGTAACTGCCTACCTTCGGTTCGGCATCAGTGGCGTAGGGCAGCACGTTGGTGAAGGCCGATTTGGCGCGGGCGTTCTTGGCGTAGAGAGTTTGCAGCGGCTCGGTAGTAGCCGCCGACTTGCGGAGCGGCATATAGCCACTGGCGCTGGCCCACTTGGCGGTTTGGGGCGCGTCGGTGAACCACTTGACGAACTCCCAGGCAGCCTTCTGCTGTGCAGCGCCCGTCTTATACATGATGATATTGCCGCCGTAGATAGTGGTCTGCGGGGTTACGCCATCGGCGTGCGGCAACATCTCCGCCGACCAGTTGAAGTCGGAGCCGGGGACGGGGGTCTTGTTCGCATCTACCGGGTAGTAGGTGGGGATGTAGCTGTAGGAGCTGCTGCTCTCGATGATGAAGCCAACCTTCTGCCTGGCGAAGTCCTGCTCCTCCTGGAAGGTGCTGGGCGTGACCATCAGGAAGTAGCCGCCCTTCACACCGTCGGCTAGCGTCTGCAAGGCGGCCACACCCTGTGGGCTGTTGAAGACGAACTGGGAGTTGTCGGCGTTCATCATCTGGCCGCCGAAGGAATAGACCATGCCCACCAGCATCGAAGGCTCTGGCTGGAACTCGAAGCCGTAGTAATCCGAGCCGAGAGCGCGGATGGCCTGGCTGTCGGATACGAACTCCGCCCAGGTCGTGGGCGGGGCGCTCTTGTTGATCTTTTTGAGCAGGTCACTGTTGACCCACATCGTCAGCGTACTCTTGGTAAAGGGGAAGCTGTACATCTTGTTGCCGTAAGCCGGATACTTGTTGGTGGCGATGAACTGGGGCAGAATGTCGCTCAGGTCACTCGCGTTCAGGCCGTTGGTGGGGTCATTGATGTAATCGTCGAACGGCACCACTGCATCGGCGCTGATCAGGCCGGGGATCCAGTTCTCATAGCCAACTGTCAGGTCGGGCAGGCTGCCACCAGCGGCAGCGGTTTGCACTGCGGTGAGCAGGTCGGTATAGCCACCCTTGTACTGCGGGGTGACGAAGACATCGGGGTGGGTCTTGTTGAAATCGGCCACCATGCCGTTCAGCACATCGGCGTTGTGGCGCGTCTGGGTGTGCCAGAATGTGATTTTAGTCGCATTCGGCGCAGCCTGGCCCACATTGGCGGGCGTGGAGGTGGGGGTTGGCGCTTTGGGCGCAGCGGTTGGGGTGGTGCTGGTCATCGAGGTGCTGGCAGTGCCAGTCATCATCGCGCCAGCGGTGGGGGTCATACCCATCATCTGGGTGCCGGTCATCATCGTGCCAGCAGTGGGAGTCATCATCATGCCAGCGGTGGGGGTCATACCCATCATCTGGGTGCTGGTCATCATCGTGCCAGCAGTTGGGGTCATCACCATTGCGGTGGTTGGTGCAGCCGCGCTACCTGTGGTTGGCGCAGGCAATGGCGTATCAGTCGCGCTAGCGCCACCGCAGGCAGCGAGCAACGGTAGCAGCAGCATAACAGCCGCCAATGCCGATAGTTTATTCCTTAGTTTCACGGTAACTCTCCTCCTTGTTTGGAATGCTTGCTTTTGGTTTATAGTAGCCTCACGGTTCAGGTCTCCGCCTCATTCTAGTGGTTGCCCGGCCTCCTTTCCAACTTTTACCAGGGCGAACAACGGTTCACCCATTCCCCAACATTGGCGTTTGTGATGAACATGATGGCGATGCAAGCGGGCGTATGCCCTGCGCCCCTACGCCAACTTTCGTGCTAGCAATTGGCATTGATGCGCTGCGAGATCCC
Source organism: Chloroflexia bacterium (assembly GCA_038230695.1). Lineage (GTDB taxonomy): Bacteria > Chloroflexota > Chloroflexia > QHBQ01 > QHBQ01 > QHBQ01. The sequence goes on along the minus strand of JBBRMT010000004.1, from coordinate 3,356 downwards.
CCCCTCACCCAACCTCTCCCGCTGGGAGAGGGGTTTTGCTTCTCACCATTCATAACTCAGCACTCAGCACTCAGCGCTATCCCTTCAGCCCTGATGTGGCGATGCCCGCGATAAATTGCTTCTGGGCGAAGAAGTAGAGAACGACGATGGGCAGCACGGTGAAGGCGCTGGCCGCCATCAGCAGGTTGAACTCGATGCCGTGCTCGCCATTGAGGAACTCGCTGAGGCCACGTTGCAGCACCGACATATTATCGGTCTGGGTTATGATCAGCGGCCAGAGCAGCGAGTTCCAACTGGCGATGAAGCTGTTAAGTCCGGCGGTAATCAGCGCGGGTTTGGATAGCGGCACCATGAACTGCCAGAGGAAGCGGAAGCGGCTACAGCCATCCAGTTGCGCCGCCTCGTACATCTCGGTAGGAATGGCGCGAAAGAACTGGCGCAGCAGGAAGATGCTGAACGGACTGGCGATCCAAGGCACAATCAGCCCGGTGTAGGTGTTGTACCAGCCCAGGTTCTTGGCAATCACGAAGTTGGGGATGTAGGTGGCCTCGTGGGGAATCATCATGGTGGACAGCACCAACAAGAATAGCGCCGCGCTGCCCTTGAAGTCTATCTTGGCGAAGGCATAGGCGGCAAACACCGAGGTGATCAGCACGCCAGTGGTGGTGCCGATTGCGACGATGATGGTATTGACGAAGTACGTGCCGAAGGGCGCGGCGTTCCAGGCATCGGCGTAGTTCTCGAAGTGCAGCCCTTTGGGGATGAACACGCTGAACAGGTCGCCGATGCTCTTGCCGACCGGGAAAGTGGCGGAGTCGCCATAGGTTTTCAGCGAGGTGACGATCATCCAGACGAAGGGCAGCGCCACCACCAGCACCCCCAGCGAGAGGATGATGTGGGTCAGCACGTTGCCCCAGTGGATGCGGCGGCGCGGCCTGCCGTTGTACTCGGCTGCCTGTGTCCCTGTCTGGCCTGCTGTTTGCGCTGCCTGCATCGGTACAACCTTCCGCGTGATAGTTCGACCAGATTCGCCCTCGCCACAAGTGAAGCGGCGACCAACTAAGCCCCCAGCGGGGGTTTGGGGGAGAAATGCTGCCCTACCGTTAGCTTCGGAAACACTTACAAATGATCCATTAAACCTTGACGGCGCTGCGAGATTCTCCCTCACCCAACCTCTCCCGCTGGGAGAGGGGTTTTGCCACTCATGCCTCATGCCTCGTGCCTAAGCTGTACTCCACCCGCTTGCCGATGAAGCGTAGCTGGAACACCGCCAGGGCGATGAGGATGACGAACAGCACCATGGCGATAGTAGAGGAGTAGCCCAGCCCCTGGCTGGAATACTTGAAGGCAGCGTTGTAGAACATGATAGTCAGGGTCGTGGTTGTACCCGCCGGGTTGCCGCTGCCGGGTGGCGGCAGGGCGGTGACGTAGATGGGGGTGAACGCCTGGAACGCGCCAATAGTGCTTACCACCAGCAGGAAGAAGGTGGTGGGGGTGAGCAACGGCCAGGTGATGTAGCGAAACAGCTTCCAACCCTCTGCGCCATCCACACGGGCCGCATCGTATAGCTCTTTGGGGATGTTTGCCAGCCCGGCCATGAACACGATTACGTCGAAACCGACGATGTACCACACCGCCAGCAGGATGATCACACATAGCGCCAGGCTCGGCCCCTCCAGAAAGGCGGGTACGTTCACTCCCGTGCCGAAGATGCTCTGGATTGCCAGCTTGAAGATGCCCCGCGACTCGCCCAGGAAGTCGGCGGTGTTCTTGCCGAAGAAGCTGAGGATGTAGTTAATCAGGCCGCCCGGCCCACGTCCGTCTGGTGAGCGGAACAGCCATTGCCAGACGATACCGCTGACCACCAGAGAGGTGATGTAGGGCAGAAAGTAGAGGGTGCGATAGATGCCAATGCCCTTGATCGGCCGACTGAGTAGCAGGGCGAGGAACAGCGAAATGCCCAACCCCAGCGTCAACGTGCCGACCGCATACCAGACGGTATTGGCGAACGCCTGCCAGAAATCGGGGTCGGTGAACAGGTTGATGTAATTATTGAAGCCGACTTCGGTGGCGGGGTTGGGCAGGAAGCCTCTGAGGATGAACACCTTGTGCAAGCTAAGGACGAAGGCGTAGATGATGGGGAAGAACTGGAAGATGAGCAGGATGATCAGCGCGGGCATCACGTAGGCGTAGCCCTCGACGTTCTGCCAGAAACGGCGCGACTGACGGCCCTGCCCGGCCGTCTGCCCGCTGACCTGCTGTATCGCGGTCGAACCTTCCGCCATCCTCGCTCCGCCTCTCCAATTTAAGAACGCGATCATTGCGTCCGCTGAATTGTACCCACTGCGGTTTAAGGCTAGTTTAACCAGAGGTTAAGCCGAAGTTAACGGCACGGCAAATCGCGCCGTCGGCTTGCCAACAGCGCTATTATACCAGATTTGTTGTGCGACTGGGTTGGCAAAAAGCGAAGGAGCCACGATCTCTCGCGGCTCCCATCTGCATTCGATCCTTATTTGTCGTTCGCTTCATGAGAGCTAGCGGCTTGGCTGCTAATTAGAAGCCGATGCCACCGAACGGCCCGTACATGAAGCCGTTGAGGAAGTTAAACCAGGTAAGGCCGAAGGTACTCAGCAATGCGCTCAGAAGAGGCAGACCGACCACTGCGGCGACCATGTACATCGAGTTCTGCTGATTGAACTTGAATACCGCCTGCACCACCAGGTAGAAGAGCCAGGCTACGGCCAACCAGAAGACCAGAGTAGGTAGACCGTTCAGGAAGTAGAACATGAACTCTGAGCCTGAAGTGAGTGAGCCGAGTGAGAGGCGAAAGAATATCCAGTGGACAGCGCTGTAGATAATGCCGAGCGGCACGGCGTAGAGAGACATTACGTATGCCAAACGCAGCGGGTCGGCCTTACCATGGAACACATACACGCCGAACACATAAGCGAGACCTGCGCCAATGCCAAGCTCGATGAAGGCAGACCAGATGCCGTTAATGAATGCAGAGAAGGCGGTGCCAAAGCTGCCACCATAGCTGCCGAACAGAGCGATGAGGAACAGGAAGGCAATAATGCCGGACACCACCCCTTCGACCAGCAGGTTGGTGACAAGCGCTACCGGGTTGGCATTGGCCTGCTCTGCATCGAAGAAAGCAGGGGTGCGCGATGCCAGAGCCTTCATCCACTTGCTGGGGAGGGTGGCAAGGTCGGCGCGACCCTGCTGCATCATCTTCTGCATATCAGCCTGATTGAAGCTAGGGGCCGAATAGCTGGGCTGCCCGCCCGCTGGCGGCTGCTGGCCGTAACCACCCACTGGCGGCTGCTGGCCGTAACCACCCACTGGCGGCTGCTGGC
>JBBRMT010000003.1:0-54247 GCA_038230695.1 Chloroflexia bacterium | reverse complement strand
TGCCGCGCCGCCCTTTCTGATCATACATGGCGAACGCGACATGATGGTGCCGCCGCAGCAATCCCAGGCGTTGCACGAAAGGCTGCTGGCAGCGGGTGTACCCTCGCGCTTGGTGAGGGTGCGGCACGCCAACCATGCGTTGCTGCCCATGGGTCGCTTCATCCAACCGAGGCTAGGCGAACTCAACCGCGTCATCGTGGGGTTCTTTGATAATCAACTGATGTGCAGAGAGGTGGTAGGCAATGAGCAGTAATGAAACGTCCTTTTGGGACGGCGTGGAGATTACCAGCTACGTAGGCCCAATGCATCCGCCCGCTACCCCCCTCCGCCCCGTAGTCAACCGCAAAGCGCCGCTGGCGCATCAGCCTGCGCTGCGTGTAGAGCATCGCTGGGTTACTTATTGCGCGGCAGTGGGGGCGCTCTGCACCGCGCTGGCGGTAGCTGCTTTGTTCGAGGTCTGGACGCTGGCAGCCATTGTTGACAAACTGAGCATCAAGCCATTTGGCTGGGGTGGGCATGATGCGGTTAGCTATGCCGCTATGGTGTTGGCGATCGCTGGGTTCGTCCTCAGTAGCGTGGCCCTGTGGCAGCAAAATCACGCCAGCCATAGGCAAATCGTGGCCGCGCTTAGTATCCCTGCGTTGGTGGTCGGTGCAGTGTTGCTCATGTTCTTCACCCTGTTCCTTCTACCTTCATTGGGAACGCAGGTTTGGCAAGGCTTTGGCTCTTTGAAGGTATAAGCAAGGAGAAACGTATGAAAGATAGCAATGAGTACCTTTCTGCTATTTTGCAACGTTGGCATTATAGGGTATAATGACCATACCTTCAGCAATCAAGCAAAAGACAACCAACCGACTGATGGCATAATCTACACACTCAAACCTCAAACCACAAACCTGAAGCCTACGATGGAGACAAAGTTGAACACAATGCCGCTGCCCCCGCTCCGCAAGAGGACGCGCCGATATTATCCGCTCCTTGCCATCATCCTCATCCTTCCTTTCTTCAGCCTCTTTGCCGTGCCGCAAGTGACTAAGGCGGCCAATCCCAACAAGCTGGGCATCAATCTGGCAGGCTTCTACGACCTGGCTCACCTCAAGGCTGCCGCTGGCGCAGTAGGCGAGTGGGGTTACGTTGGCGTGGTGGTGTCGCCGGAAGAGGCGTATCGCCTGCCCGACTTGATGCTCAACTGTTACAGCCTGCACCTCACCCCGGTGCTACGCCTGGCCGAGACGCAGGGTCAGCCCAGCCAGCCCTGGCCTCTCCCAACTACTAGCGACGCGCTGAACTGGGCCAACATCCTCAACAACCTCGACTGGCACGGCCTGCCCCGCATCATCGCAGTTGGCAATGAGATGAACCTGGATAGCGAGTGGGGCGGTAACTCCGACCCCGCCGGATACGCCGATTACCTCGTCACCCTCGCCCGCACCCTGCGGGCCAACGCCAACCCTGATGTCAAGTACACCATCCTGATGGGGGCAATCACTCTGGGAGCGCCCGACCTGCCCGGCACCGCGATCAGCCCGATGACCTTCATCGCAGCGATGCGCCAGCATATGCCCACCGTGTTCGATTATATTGACGGCGCAGCCATCAACATCTACGCCATTCGGCCCTACCCCGACAACCCCCGTTGGAACTTCTTCGGCTATCAGAAGCAACTTGAGCTGATGGGCAAGAATATGCCGGTCTACATCCTCGAAGCGGGCCTCGACCCTCACTTCCCTTATACCGACCAGGATACCGCCAACTTCCTGCGCCTGGCCTGGCCCGACTGGGAGAGCGATCCCACGGTGGTGACGGCGATGCCCCTTGCCTATGTGCCAAGCCAGTATGTTCCCAACGGCCAGACTGACCCGTTCTGGTTCTTTAAGCTCGACCCCGACGGCAGCCTGAACTCGGTGTCGCGCACCTACACCGCGCTGGCCGACATTTCTCACCAGCCCGACTTTATGCCAGTGTTGACCGACCAGGAGCGACTGATTCGCTCGTTCCTACCCTCCAAGCCAGTAGCCCAGCCCGGCGACCTCTACTTTCCCGAAGTGAAGCGCCACCTCGACCATCACTTTGTGGCTGCCTGGCAGCAGGGTGGCGGTCTGGCGATGTTTGGCTACCCGCTGCACGAGGCGGCAATGCAGGGTGGCAATTTGGTACAATATACCGAACGCGCCCGCTTCGAGTTTCACCCCAGCGCCGGTCAGCCCTGCTGCGACAGCGGCGGCACGCTTGAGTTTGGCTTGCTGGGGCAGGAAGCGATGGCCCTAAATAAGTTGAGCTATCCCAACGCCGCGCCTGTGGCTGGCAGCGCTACCTGGGGCGCACCTACGCCCCCTTCGTCGCCCAATACCACTCCTCTGCCAAAGCAACCAGGCGCATCTGCAACCGCACCGCTAACCGCAACCCAGCCCCTGAACCAACCTGCGTTGCCCGCGATGTACTTCAGCCAGAGCCAGCACAACCTGAGCGGCAAGTTCCTCGATTACTGGCAGACGCATGGCGGCCTCGCCACCTTCGGCTACCCGCTATCCGAACCAGTGACCCAGGCCGACGGCTTGACTGTGCAATACTTCGAGCGAGCGCGGATGGAGCTGCATCCTGAAGGCATCGAACTGGGCCGCCTTGGTTACGAAATAGCCCGTAGCTTCGACTATGAGGGCTACTGGTAAGCCCACTCATCCTGGATTCGCGGAGCCAACCGCAACCCAATTCATCATTCATCACTAATCACTAATCACTTGCTTATGGCTGTCGCCCCCCCCAACCAGACTGATGTTTGCCCGCGCTGCGCCAATCCGGTGCGCTCGGATGCCCGCTTCTGCCCATTTTGCGGGCTGCGCTTGCAGGATGTGACCAATAGCCTGCTGCTGGCTGGCACCACTCTGGCAAGTGGTCGCTACTTCATCCAGCGGCTGCTGGGTCAGGGCGGCATGGGCGCGGTGTATCTGGCTGAGGATCGGCACCTCTCTCGCCCCTGTGTGGTGAAGGAGTTGCAGGTCTACACCGATTCGCCAACCGACACCAGCCGCGCCACCAACGACTTCCGCCGCGAGGCGCTCATCCTTGCCCACCTCAGCGCCGACCAACCGGCTATCCCCCAGACCTACGACCACTTCAGCGAGGGGCCACGCCACTACCTGGTAATGCAGTACATCGCGGGCGAAAACCTGGAGCAACGCCTGCGTCGCCTCGGCCCGCTGCCAGAGCGCGAGGTGCTGCAAGATGCGCTAGCGATCTGTGATGTGCTGGCCTTCATCCACAACCAGAAGCCTGAGCCGGTCGTCCACCGCGACATCAAACCCGCCAACATCATTGTGGATACCCAGGCCCGTATCAAGCTGGTGGACTTCGGACTGGCGAAGGAAATGACCTCTGATACCGGCGGGCTTGCGGCGGGCATGGTTGCCGACGGCTTGAGCAACGCGGCGGGAACGGCTGGCTACACCCCCATCGAACAGTGGATGGGCCACGCCCAGCCCGCCAGCGACCTCTACGCCCTGGGCGCAACCATGCACCACCTGCTCACTGGCCGCGACCCCCGCGACCCCTTTAACGCCTACCCTGACCTCAACCTCGACCTCATCCGCCGCCTGACCAACTTTCCGCCGCTGCGCCGACTCAAGGCCAACATAACCCCCGCCACCGAGCGGCTAGTGGAACGGATGCTATCGCTCAACCCGGCAGAGCGGCCCACCGCCGTGCAGGCACGGGCAGCCATCAGCGACATCCTTGCCGCACCGCCACCACCCACAGCCGGGCAACTAATGTCAATGTCCGATCGCCAGATGGGTTCGCAGACGTTGACTTCAGCGGCGCTCAATCCGTCCGCCAATCCCTTGCTCAGTCGTGCCGTGCCAGTTGCGCCGCCCGCTGGCAACAACTCCGCGCCCCAATCTGGTACATACTCCGGCCCGCGCCTCGACCGCCTTGCCAACAATGCGCGACGTGGCGGCAGCCTCGGCGAACGACTCAACCCCCAGAGCAATGTGCTAACCGCCAGCTACGCCTTTCGCTTCAGCAGCAACGACGATATTCGTCCCTCGCTAACCCTCTACCTACGTGGGCTGATTCAGTTTCTTCCCCTCAGCGAACCGCTCGATGTCTATCCTCAGTCCCTCACCCTGCTACCGCTCTACCTGGTCGTCTACTCTCTGGACACGGTGATTGCTCAGGCCAACCGCTGGCTGAAGAAGCAGGGAGCGATCATAATAGACGGCTCGAACGGTGCGGCCCTCGATGCGCCTCTCGCTGACCTGTGGCTGCCGGAGTGGAAAGGCATCAATGTGCTGAGTACCCCAGCCGAGGGCAGCGTCAGCATCCCGCCACTGGATACCATCCAGCAGATAGATTTCAGCCGTCTGCCCGCCGGTTATGGCCCGCTGCCGCCACCCAGGCCCTACACATACGAGGATAATGAGTTGCAGCAACGCGCCCGCCGCGAACTAGCCACCGCCAACGAGCAACTGGTCGAATACGCCAGCCTGAACATGAGCCAGACGGTCGGCCCTCGCCCGGAGGACTTCGCCTTCAATGTGGCGGTGCCTATCTATGCCGCATTGTGGAACGCCAACCTGCTGCTGCGCGGACAGCGCTACACCTTCAGCGTCTACGAGGGCAGCCGCATTGGGCAATATCGCGGGCGGCCCAACTTCCTGATGCGCGAAACCAATATGCCCGGACGTGGCTTCTGCACCATCTGCGGCAAGCTGTTCCCTCCTGAGCAACTGGTGCAGTGCCGCACCTGCGGCAAGGCAGTCTGCGCCAACGATGTGATTACTTCGGGGATCATCAATAAGAAGAACTTTTGTAGCATGGAATGCGCCGAGCGGGGGCGGTGATTATGAATGATGAATTATGAATTATGAATAATTATATCACCAGCAATTTGATTGGAGCCATGTAGGGGCGCAGATTTATCGCGCCCCGGTGAAGCGCATTACTGCCTATCGAAACATTCTTAGTACGATGCTCATTCATAATTCATAATTCATCACTCATCACTGCTTTTTCAGTGCTAGCACGTAATGTGTCTTGCCGCCATCAAGCCAGCTAGTGTAGCCGAACTGTTTGATCGTGCGATAACCTTCACTCTCGTTAATCTCCAAGCGCCAGATAGGGTCAATTACCGCATCGGGCGGAAAGCCGGGGCCAGCGGGCGAAGTGGGTGGATACTGCACGTCCACCTTGCCACGCACCTGCGCCGCTGCCTGTTCGTACAACCACCAGCCATTCCACTCATAACCCCCATCCAACTGCGTATACGCCACCCCCTGACTGATCACCCACTCGCCCGCATCCCATCGTGCCTGGGCGTAGGCGAAGTAGTCGCGCTGGGTGATGAGCGAGAAGGCAATGAGGACGATGAGGCATGAGTAACGAGGTATGAGGTATGTGGGATGAGATCTGGGTTTTAGGCGAAGGTTCAGTAGGGGCGAAGCGTTGTTCGCCCTGTTGGGGCGGCGCAAGGCGGCGAGGATGAGGAAAGGCAGCAGCGGTATCAGATAGCGATCCATAAAATTGGCAGTAATCAGCAGACCAGGCAACCCCACCAGCGCACCAGCAAGGTAGACGAAGTGGCTGGGGGCAAGGCTTTCACGGGCGGTGTAGACCCACCCCCAGCCCCTCTCGCGGGGAGGGGAGACATAAAGCGTCTCTCCCATTAGAGGGTGGGCAGCACAGTGCCACCATTCAGCCGCTGCTTCAGTTGCGGCGGCTAGCAGACCAGCAGTTAGCAGCGCGGCCACGATGCTTAGGGCGAACCACAGCCAGGTCGGGCCGAGTGTGACGATGCGGAAGTAGAACATCACTGGCGGCATGAACCCCCCGCTATCGAAGATGTTGCCATCGTTGTAGTCGAAGGAAGTGGTGTCACTGTAGACGTACCAGCCGATTACTGCGGCCATCAGGATAGTTGCATAGACGGCGAAGACACGGCTGCGCCAGTGGAATGCTAGCGGCGCAAACAATCCCAACACGGGCAGAGTAATAAGCAGGCGGGATAGATGCTCCCAGATTACCTCCGGTGGATTGTGGAGCAAAGCCTGCACCTGCGCGGCGGTTTGCACATTTATCTCGGCGGGCGGCTGGTTTGCTTGCCAGATGAGCAGCCCGCCCAGCGCCAGCGCGGGTAGCAAAGCCACCGCGAAAGCCCGCCGCCATTTTAGCTGGCGCTTGAGCAGCAGGTAGAGTAGCGCGGCCACCGCAACCATCACCCCAAACTGGCGATCGAGCAGCGCCACTCCGCTCATTGCCCCACCCAGCCACAACCAGCGTTCTCCACCATCTTGCAAGCCGCGCAGGTAGCAGTAGCAGGCCAGCAAGGTGTAGGTCAAGAAGCTGGCTTCGGTCATAAAGCTATAATTGAGGTGGATAAGGATGGGGTTGCAGGCCAGCAGCAAAGCGCCGAGTAGCGCAGTATTCGCGCCCACCTGCAGCCGCCGCAGCATCGCGTAGAAGGTCAGGCTGCCAATTGCCGCCAGCGTCAACATTGACCAGGCCAGTGTGGTGAAGCTGAAGCCGAAGATAGCGGCAAATCCCGCCCCCCACAGTGCGTGGGTAAGCTGGCTGGCCTGCGCCCAGCCGGGGAAGGCGAACCCCCCGTGCAGCACATCGCGCACTGCCTGGGCATATATCCAATCGTCGTCAATCGGATACCCATGCTGGGGAGGTACCAGTAGGGCGATTATTACATAAACGGCAAGAATAACCAGTTTTGAGTTTTGAGTTTTGAGTTTTGAGTTATAGAGGGATGACCAGAGGTTTGCATTTTTCAAGGCTCACCTACCTTTGTTGAAATACGTAGTTGGCCGCCAAACTTCCACTTATTCAATTCAAAACTCAAAACTCAAAACTCAAAACTCATCACTCCCCTATAAGGTCCATGCCGCAAGTATCGAGGAACTGGCAACTGCGGCAGCGGGCAGGCTGATCGTGATTAGGGGTAACTTCATCGTCGCTGGCTTCGTCTTCGCGCATCAGGTTCATGGTCTCAAGGACCCAGGCGCGTTCGCGTCGTCCATAGGGTAGCTTAAAGCGTTGGTCAGGGTAACGCAGGATGCCGTAAGGCGGAGCCACGCCGTACTCTTCCTCCACTAGCAGGCAGTAGGCGTATAGCTGCATCGCGTGACCTTCGCGGGGGCGGCTTACGTGCGGGGTAGTCTTCACCTCTATTGGGATGGTATATCCGTCTTCCTCCACCAGATAATCAGGATTGCCCACCAACCCGTAACGCCACGAGCGCAGCGTTCGCGCAGTCGCTGCAACAGCATCCTTAGCAGGTAGGGTATCCTGCTCCACCACCTCACCAGCGGGCAACCCACTCGCTATTCGGCGGCGGCGGGCATCGAGGCTGATCAGCGTCGCCAACGCAACGACTATAATAAGCAGGATTGTCAGCCAGATTTGCATTGCCAAACCCCTAGCCTAAAATGAGTTGTCCCAAAGTTTAGAATACATTAAGCCACCAGCGGGGGTTTGGGGGAGAATCTCGCAACTTCGATCATGTCAATTGTTAGCATCAACTCAGCGATCATCTGAATACAGTTATCAAAGGCATATGTACTGGTCAAGATTCTCCCCCAACCCCCGCTGGTGGCTTAGGGTCTTACAGATCCTCTGCGCTCAATAAATTATGCTAACTCGTGTGTTTACATTGTTCGCGCTGCCAGTTCGCGCACCACCCGCGCTACCACCATCTCCACCGCGACGCGATTGTGACCGCCACGCGGGATGATTACGTCAGCGTAGCGTTTGCTAGGCTCAACAAACTCCATGTGCATTGGGCGCACGGTACGCATATACTCGGCGATCACCTGCTCCACCCTGCGCCCTCGTTCGCTGATGTCGCGCTGCAAACGACGGATAAAGCGGATGTCGGCCTCGGCATCCACGAACACCTTAATATCAAACATATCCCTAAGAGTTCTATCCACGAATATGAGAATACCCTCTACTACAATGACTGGCCGGGGTTCGACAATCGTAACCTCGTGCAATCGCACATAGGTGGCGAAGTCGTAGCGGGGATAGGCAATGGGCATGGGATTAGGGGCGCTGAGGGTGCGAAGGTGGGCGATGAGCAGGTCATTTTCCAGCGCATCGGGGTGGTCATAGTTGACCGTACGGCGCTGCTCCAGCGGTAGATGCGAGTTATCCTTGTAGTAAGCATCGTGCTGCAAAAGCGCCACCTGCTGGTTGCCTACTGTAGACACGATCGCTGCGCTCACGGTGGTATTGCCGCTGCCGGTGCCACCCGCCACGCCGATGATTAGCGGTTTGCCCATCTGCTCCCCTTGCTTGGATAAGCAACAAGCATGAGTGATACCTAAGTTGAAGATAACTAATCAAAGGCGCTAGTTCGAGCGCATCGCACGCTCACCAGGGCGCGATAAATCTGCGCCCCTACACAGCAAGTCACCGATTTTTGAGCGTGGGATCACAACTAGCGCCTTTGATTAACTAAGCCCCCAGCGGGGGTTTGGGGGAGAAGTTCGCAACGTAGCCATGCTAATCGCAAGCACTAACCCACATTGAAAGGCTAAACAACTGCGATGAGCATCTAGCTTGGTCAAGATTCTCCCCCAACCCCCGCTGGGGGCTTTTTGCTGCACAATCCAAAATCAGCTAATCCCGGCGGCCACTTCGGGTTCGACATCGAGTTCCTGTGCAAGCAACTCGCGGCGGTACATTGCGGTGTAGCGGCCACCGAGGGCGACTAGCTCCATGTGGCTGCCACGCTCCACGATACGGCCATCTTCCAGCACGATGATCTGGTCGGCGTTCTGCACCGTAGCGATGCGCTGGGCGATGATGATGCTGGTACGCTGCTTCATCACCTCGCGCAGCCCGGCCAGGATCTCCGAGGCGGTGCCGCTATCCACACTGGACAGCGAGTCGTCGAGGATGAGGATGGCGGGATCGCGGACGATGGCACGAGCAATCGCAGTGCGCTGCTTCTGCCCGCCGCTGAGGGTAACGCCACGCTCGCCGATCATGGTGTCAATCCCCTGGGGGAATTGCTCCAGATCCTTACTCAACCGCGCCACTTCCACTCCCTGCTCAATGCGCTGGCGTTGTTCGGGGTCAAGTTCGCGCAAGGCACGGAGCGGGTCATTTTCCAGGTTTACGTTCCAGTGAAACAGCGGCAGGTGGTTGGCCGCGCTGCTGTTGCGTGGCAGGAAGGTGCTGTTGCGGGCGGTGATTATAACCCGCTGCTGGCTGCTCTGCTCATCGAGCAGGCCGAAGGCCACATTGTCGCGTAGCGGCACCGAGAAGAGGAAGTTGTCCTGCGGCACATAACCGATCGTCTGGCGCAGTTCGTCCAGCGGGATGGCGCTGATCTCGCGCCCGTCTACATAGATTGTGCCTTCCTGCGGGTCGTAGACGCGGGCCATAAGATTGACCAGGCTGCTCTTGCCGCTGCCAGTTGCGCCCACTACCGCCAGGCTGCTACCGGCTGGCACATGGAAACTGACGTTTGCCAGCACGGGCAGGTTATCATAGGTGAGCGTAACATCTCTGAACTCTATTTCGCCGCGAATAGGTTGCGCGGCAGGCTGCAGCTTGGCGGGGTCATCATAGATGTGCGGCTGACGGCGCATAACCTCGTCGAGTCGACTCAGGCTGGCAAGCCCCTGCTGTATCAGCGACAGCGTCCAGCCCATGGCGATCATCGGCCAGCCCAGTTGCGCGAGATAGAGGTTGAACTGCACAAACTGACCGAGGTTTAGCTGGCCGGTGACTACATCGCCGCCACCCACCACCAGCACGATTGCAGTGGTAATACCCAGCAGCATCCCCAACAGCGGCCATAGCAACCCTGAGAGCAACACATAAACCAGATTGTGCTTGATATATAGGGCGTTAGCGGCGGCGAAGCGTTTAGTCTCCGCCTGCTCCTGGCCGTAAGCCTTGATTACGCGGATGCTGTTCAGGTTCTCCTGGCTACGGGTGCTGAGTTCGGCGAATTGGGCCTGAACCTTGGTATATTGTCGCCGCATCCGCCCATTGAGCAGGTAGAATACCACCGTAACCAGCGGCATCAGCACCAGCACGATTAGCCCCAGCTTGAGGTTGATACCAAACATGAAGGCCAGCGTCACCAGGAAGGTTGCAGGCGTGCTGATCAGGCCGTTGACCCCTGGCCCCATCATCATGCGGATCTGGTTGAGGTCATTGGTAGCCCGCGCCATAAGGTCGCCGGTGTGCAGGTTCTTATAGAAGGCGGAGTCGAGGGTTTGCAGATGTGCGAAGAAGTCGCCGCGCAACTCATATTCGATGCGCCGCGACACCAGTGATACCATGTAACGCTGGGTGAAGACCGCAACCCCATCCAGCACCGCGAACAAAACTATCCACCAGACGTAAGGCAGCACCTCGCTCTGGGGTTGATTGGCGGTGATCAGGTTGATAGTCTGCCCCAGCAGGTAGGCTGGCACCAGGCGGAGGAAGGTATCGGCCAGCGACCCTAGAACGCCGATGGTAAGCGGCAGGCGGTGGCGGCGTAGGTAGGGCAACAGGGTGGAGAGAGTACGCATTAGTCGGGGTTGGCTCCTTTCCGACTGAGGGGCATCCATGTATGCAGAATCATATAGCATATGATACCATACTCGCTGGCCTGTCACAAGGAAAATACGCCGAAATGCGTAGTCACATTGCTATCACCACGGGGCAGCAATTATGCGGTATAATACGCAGCAGTAAAAGGAGGAAGTGGATGGATAACCTTAATAACTACTACGACGATTACGATGAAACTTATGGTGATGAAGCCGAATATGCCGAGTGGCGGCACGAAGCCGAGCGTAGTCGCAAGGATAAAGGTGAGTTTGGCGCTGTCCTCGACCAGATCCAAGCTGCGCTGGATAGTAAACGCTTTAATGAGGCGCAGGCGCTATTCGATTCACTGCCGCTAGATAGCCTGAATCAGCGAACGCAGATGCGCTGTCACTACCTGCAGGGCTGGTTGAAGTTGAGCCTGGGCCAAATGGATACCGCACATAAGGATCTTATCCACTCACTGCAGCTTGCTGTGCAACTGAAGGCCCGCCGCCCCCTCGCCTACATTCGCTATCGCCTGGGCGTTTTCCATTATCGTAACCGTCGGTTTTGGGATGCGGAACAATACTTCCTGCAAACCTGGAACGCATTCGATGACCACGAGATTGATGACCGTAAACTCAAGGCTTATGTCAATCATAGCCTGGGCAATGCCACTTTGCGTCAGGGCCGCTTCAAGAATGCAGCAGGTCACTACCATGATGCGCTGGATATGGCTTCCGACTTCGAGAGCAGCAAATTGGTGGGTTCGGTTTGCTGGGGGTTGGGTTTGGCATACTATTACCAGGGCGACCTCGGTGTAGCGAAGGTGGAGATCGGTGAGGCGCTGCGCCTTCAGCAGCAAGAACCGATCGACTCGTTCCTTGCCAAAGTCACGGGGATGTATGGTATGATCCTGATTGAGTTGAATCAACCCCTGGCTGGTGAACGCGAACTGAAACACGCGATCTTCTTGAGTGAGCAGATTAAGGATAGCACCGCACTGGTCATTGCCCAGGGCAACCTTGCGGAGTCGTATCTGGCCCTCGGACGCTTGTCAGAAGCGCTCAATATCGCCGAGCAGACGCTGGAGCAGGCTTATGCGCTGGGGGTTGCTTCGCTTGATGTGGCCCAGTCCCAGCAGATGCTGGCTAAAGTTTATGCCCAGGGGGGTAACTACGAAAAGGCAGATGCCATCCTCACGGCGGCTGAGGAGATAATGCAGCAGAGTGGCGATCAGGTGAAGTATATGGAGTTGCTTTCTGCATATGGCCGGATGCTGATAAAAGCAGGCGATTATCAACGGGCGGCGCAAAAATTGATACTTGCTTGCTACCTTCGTAATCCGTCATGGCGATACTTGTAGTGGGATGATATACAACCCTGGTTCTGACGCCAGGGTTGCACGTACTACCCACGTTGCGCTACGTTAGTCGGGACAATCGGGGTCTTCGATGGGACAAGCGCCAGCATGGGTAACGCTGATAACGCTATGGTTGTCTTGCCCCAGCCCGGCGAAGATGCCGGTTGCCAGCGCGAAGGCTAGCAGCAGGGCGAAGAACAGTTTCTTCAGCATTGTGAATCTCCTTTCTATGAACCGTGAAATATTGGCAGTTGAAGTTATCAACTGAGCTAATGATAGCTAGGGCATATCATGGGCGGAAGGTCATCCGAGGGTTGAATGAGGGGTCAAATCGAGGTCAATATGGTCAGTTGGAGGTCAGGCAGGCAGAAAGCCAGGGGGCGGCTCCTGGATAAATAGTCGTAGCTACTCTCGCAACCCGTTTGCTAGCTTGACATCGCCCCCAGCGTTTCTTATACTAGTCATGCTTTTATCCATGCCTAATTACGAGGGAGCCAGTTTTGATTTCCGAGAAGCTGCTGAAGATTGTGCGTTGCCCTGATTGCATAGCCCGCGTGCCAGCGATGATAGATGCCCGTGCCTGGGGCAGCCTCACCCTGGAACACACCAGTGAAGGCTATGCGCTAGCCTGCGCCGAGTGTGGCCGCCGCTATCCCTACAACCCCAAGGAAGGGTATCTTAGCCTGATGCCACAGGGGGCAAACTTTGCGGCGGGCGGCGAGTTCGCGCATACCTCCGACTATGTGGCCCATCAGCATGAGTTTGAGGCGGCGCTGGATTATCGCCACATCAGCCAGCCGCTGCTCGGCGCGGGGGTACGCAACGTGACTTTGCGCCGCTTGCTGCAGTTGCGGGCCAACGATGCCGCGCTGGAGATCGGCTGCGGCAACGGCAAGTTTGCTTTCTGGAATCGCCGCCGCGTCAATCACATGGTGGGCATTGACCCCGCTCCGCTATTCGCCGCCGAGGCGATTAACGCTGTGGATTTGGCCCAGGCCGATGCCCGCGCCCTGCCCTTTGCTACCGCCAGTTTCAGCGCGGTATTCTCGCTCGATGTGATGGAACACCTTACCACTGCCGACGTGGTGCAAATGTTCAAGGAGATAAGGCGGGTGCTTAAGCCGGGCGGACGGGCGATGATCTACTCGAACACCCGCGAACGTTCGCTGTTGCAACCGCTAATCAGCGGGTCACGAGTGGTGGGCAAAGGGCTGGAGCGGGTGGGGCTGGCTGATTTCCGCCGCGACCGCCTTCGCAAGTCCGACCATGTGAAGGATGTGGCTACCTTTGACCAACTGCGCGAGGTGGTTGACGAGAGCGGGTTGCAGCTAGAGCGGGTAATCTTCTGGAACGGCGTATTCCAGAGCTTGACCGAAAATGTGATCGCCAAGCTGGGCGAATCGGTGCTGACCAGGGCGCAAGCTCGCGCCCGCCGCAAAGCTGCACTGCAAGCTGCGGTCGCCCACCAGCACAACGACTTTGGCGATAGCTTTGGCGAAGCGGCTCACGAACACGCGTTGGAGCCGGAACATGATGCCGCTGCTGAATTGGCCCGCCGCGAGGCCAAGCGCCAGATCGCGCGGGGCGGGCTATATCGCGCTGGTTTGCAGGGTCTTACCCGCGTGATGCTGCTCGATCTGGTGTTCTTTGGCCGAATGCGTACCGGGCCGTTCTTCATCCTGCTGCGGGCCGAGTAGCGTGCGTATCCTCTATGTGGCGGCGGGTATTACCGCACCTGGGGCGCATGGTGGCGCGACCCACGTTCTGGAAGTGGCGAGTGGCCTCGCCAATCGCGGCCATCAGGTCGAAGTGGTTACCATGCACGCGGGTGGTCAGCCTGATAATGAGATTATCGGCGGGGCGCGTTTCCATCGCCTGCGCTGGGGCAAGGCGGCGGGACTGCTCTATTACCCCAGCGTCCGCCGCCTTGCTCACCAAATGCGCCCCGACATTATCATGGAGCGTTACTACAACCTCGCGGGCGCGGGCATCCTCACCGCTACTCGCAAGCACATCCCCAGCATCCTCGAAATCAACGCCCCTATTGTGGACCCGCCAGCTAGTCGCAAGAGTAAGTTGGATCGGCGGTTCGGCCACCCTTTGCAACGATGGGCAGCGCGGCAGTGCCGCCTCGCTTCGCGCATTGTCACCCCGCTTGCCAGCACGGTGCCTCCCCAACTATTGCCCCAGCGCGACAAGATCTGCGAGTTGCCATGGGGCGCAAACGTTGCCCAGTTCGACCGCCAGCGGGTAATAAGCGAACAGGGCGCGGAGCTTGCCGCACTGCGACAGCGGCTCGGCTTGCGCGAAGGGCAGCCGGTGGCAGTCTTTAGCGGCAGCTTTCGCCACTGGCACGGGGTGGATCAGTTCGCCGCCGCCGCCGTTCAGCTTGCCAGAACCTGGCCGGATCCTGCCTTCCTCTTTCTTGGCGACGGGCCGCTGTGCGGCGAGGTGCAGGCAATGGGCGTGGGGCTGGCGGACCGCTTCATCAGCCCTGGCGCTGTCTCCTACGATGAGGTGCCGCTATATCTTGCCCTTGCTAGCGTGGGGGTCGCGCCCTTCAACCCGGCGACGCACGAAGCCTTGAGGCTATTCGGCTTCTACTGGTCGCCGCTCAAGATTTTCGAGTATATGGCGATGTCGCTGCCCACCATCACCATTGACATTACTCCCCTCGACCAGATTATCCGTGACGGTGTTGATGGCCTGCTCTATCCCGCTGGCGATGTCACTGCTCTACGCGATCGCCTCACCTCGCTGCTATCCGACCATGCCTACGCCGCCACAATGGGCGCATCCGCCCGCCAGCGGGTAGTGGAAAAATACAGTTGGCAGGAACACTGTCGCGCATTGGAAGAGATAATGGTAGGCATGACGCATGAGGCACGAGGTATGAGCTTATGAATTCACAACTCACAACTCAAAACTCAAAACTCAAAACTCCCACGAGGATCTTGATCGCGACGGACGTGTTCCCCCCCAGGTGCGGTGGCAGCGGGTGGAGCAGCTACTACCTGGCGCGGGCGTTGCGTGAGTGCGGGCATTACGTAGTGGTAGCCCGCCCGCGCATCGGGGCAACTCGCAACCTGCTGACCGACTATGACGGCTTTGCCGTGCATGAGTATGCCCACCGCGAACTGCCGATCAAGTTGCCAATCCTGACCAACTATCAGCGCAACGAACGGCTCTACGCTGGTTTCCGCCGCTTCCTACGCGACCTTATCCGCCGCGAACGCATAGACATTGTGCATGGGCAGAATGGCCTCAGCATCCCACCCGCCGTGATGGCGGCAGAGGATGCAGGCATCGCCTCAGTCAGCACCATCCGCGACTGGTGGGCGCTCTGCTACTTCGGCACGCTGCGGCACGGAGACATCGCCTGCCATGGTTGCACCACCCGCGATCTAGCGCGTGGGCTAATACATATCGCGGGGATAAAGGGGATGCTAGGCTGGCCGCTAATACCGTACATGGAGGCCAACCTGCGCCTGAAGCGCCGCTGGCTGGCCCGTAGCAATCGGGTAATCGCGGTTAGCAACTACGCAGCCAACCGCCTACGCCCCTACGTTTCCGCCGACCGCGTGCGCGTCGTGCCAAATATGATTGATTTCGTCGCGCTGTCCGAGATAGTACATGGGGGCGACCAGGGCGAACAACGGTTCGCCCCTACCGAAGCACCCTCACCTTATTCCTCATCCATCATGCCTCATGCTTCCCACTGGGTTTTCGCGGGCAAGCTGGAGCCGAATAAGGGCGCGGAGTTGCTCGTTCTTGCGTTGGCGGCGGCCCGCAGCGCGTGGACTACCCAGGTGTTGGGCGATGGCAAGCTACGCGAGTCGCTCGAATTGGCGGCGGAGGCGGCGGGTGTGGGCCTGAGCATCACTCCCTGGCTGCCCAACGATGAGGCGCTACGCCAGATGGGGGGGGCGAGTGGACTACTCTTCCCCTCGGCCTGGCCTGAGCCACTCAGTCGCGTGTTGCTCGAAGCCAGCGCCCTCGGCCTGCCGATAGTGGCGATGAACACCGGCGGCACGCCCGACATCATCCGCGATGGCGAAACCGGCCTGCTAGCCGCCGATCTGCCATCCTTCGCCGCCGCCATTGCCCGCCTCGAAGCCGACTCCGATCTCCGCGATCGCCTCGGCGCAGCGGCCCTCGCCCACGCCAAAGCCACCTTCAGCACGTCTGTGGTTGTGCCACAAGTGGAGGCTGTTTACGCTGAAGCCCTGAGTAAAAATAATCCTGATTTATTTGACAATCTCCGCCTTTGGCAGTATCATTAGAGTATCAATAAAGGATGGGAGCTACAATGGTAAGTGAGGCAATTAGAAGAGATCCGACAGCAACATTGCTGCGTCAATTGGACAATGCAGGCTACCGCTTGACCGAGCCACGCCGCGCCATCCTTGCCATTAGTGCGGGCGGCCACGAGCGCTTCACTTCCGCCGAGTTGCTCGACAGCGTGCAGCGCGAGGCTGCCAGCATCGGGCGGGCCACGGTTTTCCGAACTCTTGATTTGCTAACCGAGGTGGGCATCTTGCAGCGCGTCCACCTGGACGATGCGGGCTGCCACAGCTATGTAGTCTGTGGTCGCGCCCACCATCACCACATCGTCTGCGCCAACTGCAATCGGGTAATGGATTTCGAGCAAGGTGAGGTCGAAGCGTTGCTGGCGCGGCTGGGCGAACGCCAGGGCTTCAGGGTAGAGGGCCACCATCTGGAGGTCTATGGCCGGTGCCAGAATTGTCAGCAACTCTTATAAAAATAACTGAAGCGAATCGCGCTCGTTTGACTATAGCATAGAGAGTACACGGTAATTTTATGTCCGGGAAGGAGCGCAATCAGATGCCACATTGGATGCTAAGAACGCAGGTCGCTCTCAGCCTGCTGCTGCTGTTGGTGTTGACGTTGGGGCCGGGGCAGTTGGGCGGTAGCCATTCGCTGCAAAATAAAGCAGCGCCGCTTAGTGATGGTGGGGTCAAAAGCAACCAAACTCCACCGTTCGCTACATCAGGGGGGGCGCACGGCCCTAGCAGCGATCAGTATGGCGGCTCTCTTGGGCTGCCGATTGACAACAGCAGCGGCTACTTCCGCACCGCGCAGATTGATGGTCGCTGGTGGCTGGTTACGCCCGAAGGCCACGCCTTTTGGTCAATGGGGGTCAATTCAATCTCGCCATCGGTGGGCAGCGGCGCGACCGATAGTTACGCTTATTACAACGCAAAGCAGTATCCTGACCTGGGCGCCTGGTACAACCTCGCCAGCCAGCGTCTAATTAGCTGGGGTTTCAACACTATTGGCAGTTGGAGCGATCCCGCCCTGGATGGGCGCGGCCTGGTTTCAACTCGCCTGCTCGACCTTACCGCCGGGCAGATGCCCCGCGCCAGCTCAGGCTTCCCCGATGTTTTCGACCCCGCCTTCCCCCCCGCGGTGCAGCAAGCGGTCAAGGCCAACATCAGCGATGCCGCCATCCACAATCCCTGGCTGCTGGGCTACTTCCTCGACAACGAACTGTGGTGGTATCACAACGGCTTCTATGTCGCCCAACCCCACAACACCGTGGTGGAGAACTACATTGCCCTGCCCGCCAGCGCGGCGGGCAAACGGGCCTGGGTAAATCTGCTGACCTCGCGCTACGCCTCGATTGGTGCGCTCAACGCCGCCTGGGGCAGCGGCTACACTAGCTTCAACGGTAATGAGGCCACCAGCCTGCTCAACACCACCAGCATTACCAACCCCGCCGCCGATGACAACAAAGATGCCTTCCTACGCCAGATTGCCGACCGCTACTATAGCGTCACCAGCAGCAGCGTTCGCGCCCGTGACCCCAACCATCTCATCCTCGGCGACCGTCACCTACCGCCGCCGCAGTTCCGTGCCGTGGTGGAGGCCGCCCAGCCCTATATTGATGTGCAATCGGTCAACGTTTACAATCGTAACTTCAACTATGCCGCGCCCGATCTCACCACCGTGGATCAGGCGGGCGTATGGGGCAACAAGCCGGTGCTAATCACCGAGTTCACCGCCCGCGCCGCCGACAGCGGCCAGCCCAACAACTTCGGCAGCCCCGGCCCCATCCTGCCTACTCAAGACAGCCGCGCCGATGCCTATCGTACCTTCATCAACGAACTGGTCAAGCGCCCATATGTGGTTGGTGTTCACTGGTTCGACTATGCCGATGATCCGGCAGTGGGCCTTCGCTCCGACCAGAGCAACAACTGGGGTCTGGTAGACGCAACCGACCGCCCCTACAACTCGCTGGTGCTGCGAATGGCCGATTATAACCAGCACGTCTACGAGCAGCGCGTTGGGCAAACGGTGGGCGCAGTGCCAACCCCCTATTATCCTCGCGCCTTCGGCAAGGTATTCAGCAGTGACCCCACCTTCTCGTGGGAGGGGGTTAGTGGGGTGACAACCTACACGCTGCAGCTATCGCGCCGCCCAGATTTCGCCGACTCGCGCACCTATGTGGCAACTGGCACCTGGCTGCAACTGCCCGACCCGCTTGATACTGGCCGCTGGTACTGGCGCATCCGCGCCTGGTCCGACCGGCCCGATGGTCTGGCCTACACTGCCGCGCAGCCTTTCTATGTTTATAGCGTCAACACGGTTGCCACCATTAGCGACTTCGAGAGCGATGCCGACCTGGCAAGCTGGCGCTCCGACCCGTCCGGCGCGGTCAGCATCCTCGGTGTGGGTGCCGGGGCCACCTCCGGCACACAGGCGGCGCAGTTTGGCTACACCGGCCAGAGCAACTACGATACTCTGTGGGCGGGCGCTTACAAGCAGCCGGAGGGGGCGGACTTCCAACCCCGCGACTGGTCGCAGTACGACTTCCTCGCCCTCGATGTTACCAATCCCTCACTGGCCTTTCCCTACCCGCTGGTTCACTCCGCCATCTACAACGACGACTCCAGCGTGGCCGCCGACTGGCAGGCCCAGGTCTACCCCGGCAACGAACATTTCGCCTATCAGATAAACACTGCGACCAAGATTGATCTCACCCAGATCGGCCACTATCTATTTGGCTATCGCCAGGCAGAAGCGGGACGGGTGCTGTACGTGGACAACATCCGCCTCTTGCGGGTGGACCACGATAGCGTGGCCCAGCCGCCGATAAACGCGCTGGCCGCCGATAGTCAGCGTGGCAGCGCGGTCGAACTTGACTGGGTTGGTTACCAGCCAGCCACTACCACAGTCGGCTACCGCATCTACGCCAGCGATGCGTCATTCGACTCGGTGGATGGCATGAAGCCAGTGGCCCAGCTTGACGCAACCGCGATGCACACCCGCGTGCGGCTGGCGGTCAGCCAGACCAGCGGCAAAGCGCTGGCGCTCACCGACGGCGCTAACTACTACTTCGCGGTCATTCCAGTTGATGCCTGGGGCAATTCTGGGCCGCTCGGCCCGCTAACCCAAGCCATCCCCACCTCACCGTTTTAGCCCCCACCAATGGCGGCACGATGCTTGCAAGTAACAAACGCGACGGTAAAATTACCGCCGCGTTTGTGTTATAATCTCAACATGAGAAACCGCAGTGTATCATTTTGCGGAAACAGAAGGAGTAGATATGCAACCTAATCCCCAGGGCTATAATGTTACCAGCGAGACGGTTAGTTATTCGGGCAATGGCGGTAGCGCCGATGGCTTCCTCGCCCGCCCCAATGATGGGGCGCAGCATCCCGGCGTGATTCTGGTGCAAGAGTGGTGGGGCATTGACACCCACATCAAGGATCTGGTGCAGCAGCTTGCCAACGAGGGTTACATCGTGCTTGCCCCCGACCTCTACCACGGTAAGGTTGTCACCGAGCCAGACGAGGCGCAAAAAGGGGCGATGGAGCTGAACAAGGATCAGGCAGTTACCGAGATCGGGCAGGCAATAAGCTACCTCAGTGGGCGCGACGATGTCGAGCCAAAATCGCTGGGCATGGCGGGCTTCTGCATGGGCGGGATGCTCACCTGGCACACCGCCCAGAAGTACAATGACCATCTTACCTGCATCGCGCCATTCTACGGCGGCGGCTACAATCCCAGCGCCGAAGATATGGCGAAGATTACCGTGCCGATCCTTGCCATCTTTGGCGAGAACGACCAGAGCATCCCCAAGAGTACCCGCGATAATATCGAGAGCCTGATCGAGCAGCAGGAGAAGGACGATTCCAAGGTCATCATCTACCCTAACGCCGGTCACGCCTTCATGAACCCGCAACACGGCATGGGCAACGCCGATGCCGCCGCTGATGCCTGGGCCGAACTGATCGCCTTCTTCAAGAACCACCTGGGTTAGCCATTTCCCCCCTCCTCAAAGGGGGATGTTGGAAGGGGGAACACTATGGCTAATCAAGACTCAGCACCCAGCACTCAGCACTCAGCACTCCATGTCGGCACGGCTGGCTGGAACTATAAGGAGTGGGCGGGCAACTTCTACCCCGAAGGTATGAGCGACTCGAAGACGATGCTGGATGAATACGTCAAGCATTTTCAGACGGTCGAGCTGGACAGCACTTTCTACGGCATCCCCCGCGCCACCAGCGTAGCCGACTGGCAGCAGCGCACCCCTGCCGATTTCATCTTTGCCGCCAAGTTCCCGCGTATCATCACCCACGACAAGAAGCTGTTCGATGCACAGGCCGAGACTGACGAGTTCATCACTACCATGGCCGTGCTAGGCAGCAAGATGGGGCCATTCGTTTTGCAGTTCCCCTACAGCTTCAAGCCAACCGAGGAGAATTACGCCGCGCTGGAGACCTACCTGGCCGCCCTGCCACCGATCACGGCGACTGACGCAGACGGCGTGGTGCATCCCTACCGCTACGCCGTCGAGGTGCGGCACAAGGGCTGGTTGGGCGATAAGCTCTACAATATCCTGCGCTTTCACAACATCGCCCTGACCCTTACCTCCAACGCTGCGCCCTGGCTGCCCCGCTATCTCGATGTCGCCACTACCGATTTCGTCTATATCCGCTGGCTGGGCGAGATGGACAAACCGATTGAGGCGCAAGACCGCAGCGAGGATCTGCAAAAGTGGGCGGAGATCGCCAAAAAGATGCTGGCCGAGGGCCGCACCGTCTGGGGCTACTTCAACAACCAGTGGGCGGGCCACGCCCCCTCCAGCGCCGATGAGTTTATCAAGCTGGTGAACGGCTAACCTTAACCTCCTCTCCCCTTGCGGGAGAGGCTGGGTGAGGGGTATTGCTGAAGTACATCAATTGCTAGTCGTAACTACCAAATCCTCTGGATTAAGCGGTAATATCGGCATTGATGCACTTCACCAGGGCGAGCGCAGCCCGCCCCTACGGAAATGCACCCCTTTCGGCAAATCGGTATAAAATAGAATAGGAGCAATTATGCAACCCAACCCGCAAGGCTATAACACAACTACCGAAGTGGTCAGCTATCCGGGCAACGGCGGCACTGCCGATGGCTTCCTAGCGCGGCCCAAGGATGGTGGTCAGCCCCACCCGGGCGTAATCGTGGTGCAGGAAGCATGGGGAGTCGAGCCGCATATCAAGGATCTGGCGCAGCAAGTCGCCACCGAGGGTTACGTCGTGCTTGCCCCCGACCTCTACCATGGCAAGGTTGTTACCGAGCCGGATGATGCCCGCAAGGAAGCGATGGCCTTGAACATGGACAAGGCAGTCACCGAGATTCTGCAAGCGATCACCTATCTGCGTAGCCGTGACGATGTGGAGCCGAAGGTGGTAGCAGTGTCCGGCTTCTGCATGGGCGGGCTGCTCACCTGGAGGACGGCCGAAGCTGCCAGCGGCCAGCTAGCCTGCATCGCGCCATTTTATGGTGTAGGGGGGCGCTACAATCCCAGCGCCGAGGATGTTGCCAAGATTACCGTGCCAATACTGGCCGTCTATGGCGAAGATGACCAGGGTATCCCCAAGAGTGCGATTGAGAACATGGAGAACCTGCTGCAAGAGCAGGGGAAGAACTACCGAGTGCTGGTCTATCCCAATGTCGGTCACGCCTTCATGAACCCAGATCACGGCAAAGGCAACCCTGATGCCGCCGCCGATGCCTTCGCCGAACTCATCTCATTCTTCAAGCAATACGTGGGCTAGTCGAACCCAGAGCAATAAATCCCTCCCCCACCGGGGGAGGTAGGGAGAGGGCGCAAGATTGCCGATTAACAACACCTGGTATGATGACCTGGCCGACGAATGGTGGTCGCCACGCGGCGCGTGCTGCCTGCTGCACGAGATGAACCCCACCCGCAGCGGCTACTTCCGCTCGGCCATTCGTCAGGTGCTGGGCGAGGTTCGGGGTATGCGCATCCTTGATGTCGGCTGTGGTGGCGGGCTGGTTAGCGAACAACTGGCGCAGGCGGGCGCAATCGTGACCGGCATTGACCTATCCGCCCCCAGCATCGCCGTTGCTCGCCGCCACGCTGCAGGTAGTGGTCGGTTCAACATCGAATACCTTGTCGGCAGCGTCTTCGACCTGCCCTTTGCTGATGGCAGCTTTGATGCAGTGGTTAGCTCCGACTTCCTCGAACACGTTTCCAACCGCCTCGATGACGCAGTGAGCGAGATGGCCCGCGTGATACGCCCTGGTGGGGTGCTGGCCTATGACACCATCAACCGCACCGTAAAGTCGTTCATGCTTGCTATCGTCGCGGTGCAGAACATCTTGCACGCCGCCCCGCCGAACACCCACGAGTGGCAAATGTTCGTGCCGCCCGACGAACTGACCCTCGCCCTCGCTCGCGCCGGTGTGCAAAACCAGGAGGTGCGCGGCCTCAGTCCCGTCCGCAACCCTATTGCCGTCGCGCTCGGCTTGCTGCGCGAACGCTACGCCGGTGGCTTCACCATCAGCAAGGACACCTCACTTTCGTATCTAGGTTACGGTATCAAGCTTTAGCCGTAAAAAGCCTCTCCCCAGCGGGGAAAGGTTTGGTGAGGGGAGAATCTTGCCCTCGCCTAATTGCCCATCGCAACTATAGGAGAAAAGTAATGTCGGAAGAGTTTGACGCGATTATCATCGGTGCGGGCGAGGCTGGCACTCAGGTGGAGAGCATGGCCGTACCTGCGGGCAAGAAAGTCGCCCTGATATATCAAGATCCCTACGGTGGCACCTGTCTCAACTATGGGTGCGTCCCCAGCAAGTTCATGATCCACCGCGCCCGCATTGCCCACCAGGTTCGTACCGCCGCCCGCTACCACGTCACTACCAGCGCCCCAACGGTTGACCTCGCTGCCATCGTCAAGGAGAAGGATGCACGATTGGACAAGGAGCGCAACAGTATGCTGGCTGAGGCGCACGCAGCCAAGAACCTCACCCTGATCAAGGGCCGCGCCCAGTTTAGCGGCGACCATCAGATTACTGTCGAAGGGCGCACTCTGCACGCCACTAAAATCTTCCTCGCCACCGGCCAGCGGCCCGTTGTTCCTCATATCGTGGGGCTTGCTGGGGTGCAGTTCTATACCAATGAGAACGTGATGAACCTGACTGAACTGCCCAGCCATCTGATCGTGCTGGGCGGCGGCTATATCGGTTGCGAACTGGGCCAGTGCTACCGTCGTTATGGCGCGGAAGTCACCATCGTGCAGAGCAACATCCACCTCGTTCCCAACGAGGAGTTGGAGATCAGCAAGGTGATCGAGCAGGCGTTCCGCGACGAGGGCATCAACCTGCTGCTGGGCTACAAGGCCAGCCGCGTCGAAGCTACCGAGCAGGGTATTCGCCTCACCGTGCAGAACAAGGCGGGCGAGGAGCGCAGTGTCGAGGGCAGTCACCTGTTCATCGCCACCGGCAGGCAATCGAATGCCGATACCCTGAACCTGGACGTGGCGGGTATCAAAACCGACGACAAGGGCAACATCGCGGTCAACGATTATCTGGAGACTAACATCCCCGGCATATATGCAATTGGCGATGCCAACGGCCAGCAGCCCTTCACCCCTGCCTGTCTGGAGGAGGGCAAGGTAGCCTATACCAACGCCTTCGGCAGCGAACGGGTCAAGATGAAGCGCGAGGCGATCGGTCACGCTATATTCACCGACCCTGAAATCGGCAGCATCGGCCTCACCGAGCAGCAAGCCAGTGACGCAGGCCACGATATTGCCATTCAGGTGACACCCTTCGCCAAAGTGTCCAAAGCCAGCCTGATTGGTGAAACTACGGGGTTCATCAAATACATTATCGAGCGCAAAACCCACCGCATTCTCGGCTGCCACATTGTCGGCCCCGATGCGGCGGATCTGGTCTACGATGCGATCATGGTGGTCCGTACCGGCGGCAGCATCCACGACATTGCCCCCACCGTCGCGCTATTCCCCACCTTGCAGGGCGGGATGCAGCAGAGCGCTGAAGCGTTGCTCGATCAGGTTGCGCCGAAAGAGATTGAAGGCCCGCTGGTCACAGCCCCCACCCATCACCGGCGCGGGGCCAATGAATAATACCAATGCTCTATGAGGCTGCTATAAAACGGATGGGCGCGATAAATCTGCGCCCCTACGGATAATCCACTCTCGGAGCAGAGAATTATAAGAAAGGCTCACCGATGCAAACCAATCGGACTGAAGGCGGCCTGAGCATTACCTGGTTCGGCCATGCGTGCTTCCTGCTCACTGCCAGCGATGGCACCACCATCCTGATTGACCCACCTATACCCACCATGGGCTACGACCTGCCCGTATTTGACCGCGTTGATGCCGTGCTAGTTACCCATCTGCACCGCGATCATAGCTACGTTGATGCAGCGCCCGATAGCCCGCATCTGTTTGGCCTCGATGCCGAAGGCCACTTTCAGCCAATCAAGCAGCAGGTGGGCAACGCAAGCGTCTACGATGTGGCCGCCTTCCATGACAAAGTTCAGGGCCAGGAGCGGGGCGAGGATTCGATGTGGGTGGTAGATATTGACGACCTTCGCCTTGTCCAAATGGGTGACTTCGGCCAACCCGCGCTTACCGATGAGCAGCTTGCGGCGCTGGGTCGCGTTGATGTGCTGATGCTGCCGGTTGGCGGCGGCCCGACCATTGACGGCGTAACCGCGCACCAGATCATCGCCCAGGTACAGCCCACGATTGCCATCCCCATGCACTATCTTACCGCTGCGATTGCCGTACCCACGCAGCTCCAGCCGGTGGACGACTTCCTCGGCGCACCACCACCCACCGATGCGCCACATATCATCACTATACACAAAACCGACCTTACCCCAGGGCAAGGTCGCATCGTGGTGATGAGCTACAAATAGGCGCTTTAGCTCCCTTATTCCGCTGTCATTGCGGCGTGGGCGCTTCTGCCCCCTCGTGCTTCATTCGGCTGGTAAGAGCAATGTACAGGCCAAGCAAGCCGACGAGCAAATCGAAGATGCCGTCGCCGAGCTTGGCCTGCTGTCCACCCCAGTAGGTGGTGTAATCGGGGACGACAATGTTCAGCGCCCCTACAACAGTCAGCACGATACCGGCCACCATGGTGTAAGCATAGCACGGCTCCGGCCTGCCCATCAGCATCCCCACAATTGCCCCCACCGCGCCGATAATCGCATAGATGGCGATCAGGGTCCAGTTGCCGGGCAACCCGGACAGACCCCAGAAGTCGGCAAAGAAGACGGCTGCGCCCATGGTGGCGAAGATGAGGTAGATGATACCGACCCAGCGGCTATACAGCTCCGAGGCATTCATGGTAAGGCGCATCATTACATCCCTCCTTAGTTAATAGCTGACACTAGGAATCGTATCATAGGGTTAGTCGAGTGTCAAGGTTGAACCCACCTCCAACCTCGATTATGGGCTTGGGATTGAACCGCGACTGCGCCAGGCTAGATACCCTTTAATATTTCGATATGGTACGGATGAGTCTATGGCGCGGGCCATATCGTTTGTTAGATAGTTCATCCAATAATCATCGAAGACCTGTTCTCCATGAGTGGCGAACGTGCCATTGCCATCAATCAGGCTCTGGATATAATGGGAAGAGCCGATGTTCTTGGTATTACCGCTGCTCGGCTGGTCACTGGCAATCCGCCACTTTTCCTGAAGAACGAAGGTGAAATCCCTCACGACTGAGGTAATATCTTGAAGCTGCTCTAGTTGATGCACTTGCCGCTCCTCAATTACATTATCGGTGCGGCTGTAGATGATGCCGAGAACAAAGTGCTTAACATACTGCCCATAGGGGAATGTCACGTTCTTGGGGGAGTGTCGCTGGCGGAAGTAGCCAGTGAAAGCGCCCAGGGTGAAGCCATTGACGAGACCAGGTGCAGTGCGGTAGGTACTCTTCAGGTCGAGTGCGATTTTGCTCCCATCTGATGCGACAAAGCTGACATCTGGATAGTGGTTCTGCTGACCGCTCAATACCATTTGGTAATTATGCTGTACAGCAAAGCTGACGAATATGGGATATAGCATTAGCTCAATTATCTTTGATACAACTTTCGTATCTACCGAAACAGTGTAGATGTTGCGATAGACATCAATGAAGCCCTTAACCGTCCAATCGCCTTCATCGGTGGCGAGTTTGCGGGCAAAGGCATCAAAGTAAGGCAGTAGCTCTTCACGAAAATGATCAGCGTTCACTATACTACTCCTTATGCTCATATGCCAATCAACAGGAGTTCCTGAGAAGCTGCGTTTGTAGATAGCGCATATTTGTACTGCCCATAACGTTCGACGCGCACGTTCTGTTTGTACTGCTTGAGCAAGCCCACCAACTCTGCTTCGGAGGGTATACCATCGCTACGGTAGGAAACGACGATGGTGCTGTTGCGGAAGTGTTGGAACAGGCGATTGAATGCGAAGTGGATACGCTGCTTGTCTGTCCAGTCAGAAGGGCGACGCTGCAAGCGGTGATGTTTGGTTCGGTAGTCTATCTGCGCTGCCCACTCGTCGTACATGGTCAGCCCTTCGAGGAAGTGATAGAACTCAAGGTAGTCAGTACCTATGCCGTGAGCCGAGATGTATGGTGGGTCAAGGTACACCAGATCGTATTCACCAGGCACGGCGCAAGCATCCAGATTGAGCGCCTCATTGGCGCGACCATTATCGAAAACGGCACCGTTGGCTTCTTCGATAAAGGCGCGGAACCAGTTATCGAATGGTGTATCCCATGTCTTTTTGTTGCCAAAGCTACGCTCTACCTCGGCGAAGCGCACATACAGGTTCTTACGATGAAACAGATTGTAGGGTCGCTTGATGATGCAAGCTTGGGCCAGTGCGTAGAACGCAATTGCAAACTTGTAAGGGTTGGCTAGTTGATGAATATTGGTAACAGTCTGGTCAATCCAGGCGTTTTCTTCGGCGGTGAAGTAAACATCAGCAAAAGTATCCTGGACAAAACGGGGATAAGCTATATCGGGATGGCAGGATAGCAGCCAGTCTACCTCATTTAGCTCAATGCAGGTATCGTTGTTCTCAATGAGGGCAAGGCCAAACTGATAGTTGAAGCGCAATAGATCGTTGTAGGTTACCCGCTTACCCTCTTGCTTCAAGCGATAGGCCACCGCGCCCGTGCCACCGAAGGCATCGAGGCAGGTAGTAAAATCAAGGTCAGCGATTTGCTGCCAAATCCAATTCGCCAGCTTTGCCTTGCTACCCTGGTAACGGGTAGTAGGAAAGCGGGCGGTTAGATGTTGGAATGTAGGGAGAGGTGTTAGCAAGTTTGTTATTCCTATTACCCCTTCGCCCCGCCACCAAACAGGGCTTGCAGGGCGTTCTCCTGGCTCTTCTGCGCGATGGCGATAACCTCGTCGCCCTCCTCGAAACGGCTGCTGCCACTGGCAACCAGTAGCTGGCCCTTACGCATGATCGCTGAAATCACCGTGCTGGGAGGGAACTGGATCTCGCTGATGCTCTTGCCCAGTGCAGGCGAGTCGGTGTTGACCCGCGATTCCACAATTGCCAGATCGGCGTGCTTCAGGGTGAAGAGGTGAACCAGACCGCGCTCCGGGATCATTTGCTCCAGGATGTTGAGAGTGACGTTAGTCTGGTTGACCGTATCATCCACGCCTAGATCACGCATTAGCTGCTCATTCTTGGGGTTGTTGACGCGGGCAATAGTGCGCGGCACGTTGAAGCGGGCCTTCGACACCTGGCAAACCACCATATTATCCTCATCGTCGCCAGAGGCAGCGATTACCACATCGGCGCGACCCACGCCCGCCGCTTCCAGGGTGCTGACCTCGCAGCCGTCGCCCAGCATCACCACTGAGCCGAAGCGATCAAGGTAGGTGTCCACCTTTTTCTTGTTCTTCTCGATCAACAACACTTCATGGCCTTCGTTCACCAGCGTCTTGGTCAGGTAGTACCCAACCTTACCGCCGCCTACCACGACAACGTACATTAGCGATTCCCTCCCTTCGTGGGGTCAACCGGGCTGGGCTGCGCCGCTGGCTGAGGTATTGGGCGCGGGAGCGGCTGGGGAGCAGCTTGGGATTGGATTGCTGCTGGCGCAGTGGGTTGGGCGCTGGCTGCCGCTGCTGCGGGCGGCTGGCTGCCCAGTTGCTTGACAATGCGCTCGTAGAACAGGTCAGCTATAATAGTAGTGGGGCTGATCGTCTCCAGACCCAGTTCACGGTAGACATCGCCGCGCACCGGGTCGTAGATTCGTACCAGCACCACCGGCACCTTGAACGTAGCGCGGGCGATCTGCGCCGCCATCAGGTTCGAGTTGTCGCGATTGGTGACCGCCGCGAACACCGCCGCCCCTTCGATGCCCGCCGCCCGCTGCACATCCTCGTCAATCGCCGTGCCAGTTACAGTCAACACGTCAATCGCGGGGTCGAGCCGACGAAACGCATCCACATTTTCGTCAATCACCGAAACCGATATACCCTGCTTGTACAGCAGTTTGGCCAGCCGTGAGCCAACCCGCCCACAGCCCATAATTACTGCTCGCATAAACGTTGCCTCTCCTTTTCTTCTTAGACTACTTGACCGTGGTCATCGCGCTGGAGCGGTAGGGATTGCGATCATCGGCGCTGATCGGCGCACGGCAGATCCACACACGACAGGGCGCGTTGCTCAACACATAGGGTACGGTCTTGCCCATATCGAACTCGCCAGGCTTGCGGTGCAGCCGCGCAGTCATTATCACCAGATCGGCGTGGCGCACCGAAACCTCATCCACAATTGCCGGGCCGATCTGCCGCGCCTGGATGATTTCCCCATCCACCTCAAGGTCGTAATCAGCGGCCAATCTCTCAGCGAACTGCAAGGCGGCTTCACCTTTCGCCACTGCCTCTGGTATTTCGGCATCAAGGGTTAGCGCCTGCGGCACTTCCACCACATACAGCACAGTCACTCGCCCGCGACTCTTTCGCGCCACGCCGTAGCCCAGCTTCAGCGCGTCAACGTCGCTCTCGCCGTCCTTCACCGCAATCAGCACATGGGCAAGACCCCATGGTTCGCCTCTTGGGTCAATCATGGTTAAAACTCCTCCTAGAGTTTGGTAAGTTTGAGTTTCTTAATCCTGGTGCCTTCCACATCCTCTACCTCGATGCGGAGGTTGCCATGGTCGGTGTATTCGCCTTTGCGCGGCAGGTGGGCCAGCTTTTGCAGCACGAAACCCGCCAACGTTTCATAATCGTCGCCTTCGGGGATGTTGGTGGCAAAGGCGTGGTTGACTTCCTCCACCCGCATCTGACCATCGGCCAGCATGGTATTCTCGTTAACCGCGACGTAGCGACTGCCCTCCTCGTCAAGCTCATCCTGCATCTCTCCGACGATTTCTTCCAGCATATCCTCGATTGTTACCATGCCCGCCGTGCCGCCGAACTCGTCTACCAGCAACGCCACCTGCACCTTGCGCTGGCGCATCTCGGTGAGCAGGTCACGTACCGGCTTGGTCTCAGGGGTGAAGTGCGCGTCGCGCATCAGACTGACTACTTTGGCAGCAAGGATGGCCTGACGCTGCTGTTCGATGTTGCCGCTGTCCGCACCGGGTGGCACAATGTGCAGCCCACGGATGGGCTTGCCGGGGGTCGCCAGCGCCAGTAGCACATCCTTGACGTAGAGGATACCAACCACATCATCAAGGTCTTCGCGCACTACCGGCCAGCGCGAGTGGCCCTGCTCGGCAAAATCGGCCAGAAAGTCGCTCACGCACGCATCGGCGGAGATGCAGTCAATGCTGGTGCGTGGGGTCATCACCTCGCGGGCCTGGCGGTCGCCAAACTTGAACACATTCTGCAAGAGATGGCTCTCGGCCTGGCGCATCTGCCCCTCCTTGGAAGAGAGGTCAATCAGCATCCGAATCTCTTCCTCGGTTGCCAGCGACGACTTGCCGTGCGTATCCACCCCAATCAAGCGCACCACCGCATCGGTTACGCGGGTGAACAACCAGATTACCGGCGTAATCAGCCGCAGCCAGGCGCTGATTGGCCGCGCCACCACCAGTGACCACGCCTCGGCATGCTGCGCGGCAATCGTCTTGGGGGTAATCTCGCCAAATATCACCACCACGGTAACATCGAACAGGGTAGCGGCCAGGGTTGCCAGGGTGGTGTTGCCGCTACCAAACAGGCTAACCGCAATTATCGTGGCGATCGAGGAGGCGAAGATAATCAGCGCGTTCTCCGACAGCAGGATGGTTGCGAACAGTTTGCTGTGCTGTTTGGTCAACTTTTCGACCTTTAGCGCAGCGCGGTTGCCTTGCTCGGCCAGATAGTGGATACGCACCGGGCTAACCGAAATCAGCGCCGCCTCAGAGCTAGAGAAGAACGCCACCCCCACAATTGAAATGGCAATGATTATCGCCCCTACCCAGGGGTCGATCGGTATTGAAATCTCGGCAGCCAACACCAGCAAGCCTGCCAGCGGGTGCGCTGCCATAATTGTACTTGAACTGTCCATATCTCCTGTTTATCTGGTTGGTCACCAGTTTTAGTGGCGCATCAGGCGAACAACGGTTCGCCTCTACAGATTAGTTCGACGTTCTCGCTCTCATTCATAATTCAACATTCACAATCTGGCCGCCAGTTTTGATGACGTTCAGGGCGAACAATGGTTCGCCCCTACAGATTAGTGCGGCGTTCTCGCTCTCATTTACCATTCACCATTCACCATTCACCATTGTAGTCAGGTTCCTCGCTCCAGCCGTTTGGCGAACCGTTCTGGCAGCTTCGCGGCATGGATCTTCGCCTGCGTTGCTTTGATGTCGTAGGCAACGCGACGGTAGCGCATCGTGGCGTTCTCCACATCGTAGATTATATACGAAGAGCGGGGGTCGCCGTTACGCGGCTGGCCCAGCCCGCCGGGGTTGACCAGCAGCCGTTCGCGGGTGTGGTAATCGCCGATCTTCAACACATCGTCGTGTTCACCGAGCGCCCGCCCGACTCCGGCGTGTTTGTTATCCAGTTGGATCATCTTGAAATAGATGGGGAGGTGGCTATGGCCGATTAGCCCATGGGTGGTTTCCATCACCAGGAAGTTGTCGGCCGCCTCCTCGCTCTCCAGCACATACTCCCAGACGGGGTCACGAGGGCTGCCATGCGCGAGGGTGAAGTCGGCGTTATCAGTAGCAAGAGTGATGGTGCGGGGCAGCCCGCGCAGATAATCGAGGCTGTCGGCATTGAGGTGTTGTTGCGTCCAGATCACGCTCTTGCGGGCATCGGGGTTGAACAGGGCCAACTCCTCCTGTCCCAGCACCGCCAGTTCGTGGTTGCCTGCCACGCAGATAGTGGGATACTCTTTTAGCATGGCGATGACTTCGTTCGGCTCCGCGCCATAATCTACGATGTCGCCCATGCACCAAATGGCGCTGGGCTGACCGGCCTGCGTGATAAAGTCGGCGACTACCGCTTGAAGCGCGGCCAGGTTGGCGTGAAGGTCCGAGATAATCAGAATGTTGTTAGCCAAGCAAGCTCCACTAGTGAGAGTTGTTTTGTTGTTAGGTAGCGCGGGTTTCCTTACGCCCCTGCTGAAACAGGCATGGCCCGCGCCCGGCGGACCACTGCACAATCTCTATGGTACAATTTTACCATATTTACACCTTAATAACAATAATCGTGCCGCGCCTGATCAGGGCAGAGGACTATGGACTGTGGACTGAGCAGATGGTATAAATTGCATTAGCCGGACACCGCCTGCCCCTACGAAAAACATACCATCTATTTGATTGGCGATTTGATATTACATCTATTTTGGCTTACCTTGCGTAAACTTGACAGAGCGGGCAAACCCTGCTAAAGTTGCACCATCAACATCACTAAAGACAGCCAGCATGATGCGCTATCTTGCCCATCAGTGGCACCCATTGGCGGACGCAACCGCTTGCGCCGGAACGCTCTTCCGAATTATTCACCATTCACGCGCTCGGCGCGAAAGGAGTTGGTAGTGTGGAGGCAACAACCAAACGCAGATCAGATATAGGATATATTCTCGGTTCGCTAGGCGGCTTTCTCGGTGGTGTCTGGCTAATCGTATGGCCGTTCCTCAGTTGGCTACCTGGTAGCGGCATACCCTCAATCTGGGATCGGGGTGCGTTCCAGCCAGAGGTTCAGGCTGCCGGTGTCCGCGATATTGTTTATGGCGTACTGATGATTCTGTTTACCAGTGGCTGTATGTACGGCTGGAAGATAAAGCTAGGTGGCACCAACCTGGGCGAACTCTCGCTCTATGGCTTTGTGCTGCTTACCCTGGCTCTGCTCATCCTGCCTTTCGTCTTCGGCTTCAACCCTGGTGGGTCGAACGCCGACCCCTGGGTATTCCAGAACGACATCATCACCGGCATCGTTAACCTGTTCTTCGTCATCCCCTACCTATTCATCATAATTCGCGCTCGTCGCGCTGGCAAGCTGTAAGCGACTGCCATCATTGACTCAGCCCCTTCCGATTTTGGGAGGGGCTTTTTGTTTCAGCGCGATGGCGCAAGAAAGCGGGTAAGCAGGGTGGTTAGTTGCTCTGGTTGCTCCTCTGGCACGAAATGACCGCAGTTG
Organism: Chloroflexia bacterium; assembly: GCA_038230695.1. GTDB lineage: Bacteria > Chloroflexota > Chloroflexia > QHBQ01 > QHBQ01 > QHBQ01. The sequence goes on along the minus strand of JBBRMT010000003.1, from coordinate 21,461 downwards.
CGGATGATTTCCAGGCGAGAATGGGGCATATCTGCGTGCATCTGCTCGGCTACGGAGAGCGGCAGGGCGAAATCCTTGTCTGCCCATACCAGCAGCGTAGGTTGGCTAATGCCGCGCCGTCGCGCTCTAGCAAAGCTGGGCAGGTCTTTTAGCAGGTTGCGATAGTAGGCCAGGCCAGCTCGGTGCGCCGCTTTGGTGCCAAACGCCTTTTGATAGTGACGCAAATCAGACTCGCTGATTGCATCGGGGTTCACCAGCGTATCAAGCAATCCACGTTTAATAATTTCATCGCTGCCTACGTCCAACACAAACTCGAAGCCGGGGATGTTGAAGACGAAGGCGTACCAGATGTACCAGGGCGGCGGCTGGCGCGTAGGGCCATCTACCAGCACGAGGCTGTCCACCGCTTTAGGATAGCCAGAGGCAAGCAGGAAGGCAACCGGCCCGCCCCAGTCGTGGCCGACGACTGCGAAGCTACGCCCCGCCCAGCCATCGCGCTCGGCGATCAGGCGCATCGCCTGGCGAATCTCGCCCGCGATGGTAATCTTGTCATATTTCGCGTTTGGCCCGCTGGTTGGCTTGTCGCTATCGCCAAATCCCTTCATATCAATGGCATAAACCGCAGAGCCAGTCTGCTGTGCCAGTGGCCCCATCACCTTACGCCAGCAGTACAAGTCCTGGGGGAAGCCATGCAGCAGCAGGATGGGCCTCTTGTCGCCCACTGCGCCCTCGCGTGCGTAGTGCAGCCGCACCGCGCCAGCCTCGATGTATCCGTCGATCATTCGCGCTCCTTGAAGTTAGATCCAATCCAGATTCTTGCCAATTAGCAGCTCGTGCATCATCACATGGTGGGTGTTTTTCATCGCCACGGGCCAAGTTACAAAGCCATAGCGTTGTGCCAAATCACGCACCTCGTCGGTGTTGCCGTAGGTGAGCAGCACATCGCCGACGATACTGGCAGCGAGGCGGAACAATTCTTCGTGGTCAATATCGGCATGGGTATAAAGCCTGCTACCCGCCCGCTTGCCCGCTATGGTGTAGGGAGGGTCAATAAAGAATACAGCATCGGTACGGTTCGTGTTGTCTGCAATAGCCTTAAACCCATCACCGTGAATAAACGTGATGCGCTCGCGCATTGCTGCCACCTGGGCAATGCGCTTTTGTAGCGTTTCAGGGTACCAGCGTGAGCGCAACCCTTTGTTGGCCTCGCCGTTCTTAACCATTCCTGCGCCAGCAGCAAGGATGCCACCTCGGTTAACGCGGTTCTTCAGGATGGTTTGGAATGCTAGTTCTGTCTGCTGGTCGGTTGGTTGACCAAGCGCGGCGTGGACTGTCTCCAAAGTGGGATTAAAGCGCAAAATGCGCTGCTCCAGCCATGTGCTACCTTGCTCGTCAAGAATGGTTTGCCAGACTGCTGCCACCTGCTTATCAAGCTAAACCATCGTCACATGATCGCTAAGGCTCTCTGCCGCAACCGTCAGGCTGATGATACCTCCACCAGCGAACGGCTCGATGAACTCCATAGGGCGCGAATTGCAACTCGCCAGCCAGCGGCGGATATAGGGAACTAGCCAGGTCTTGCCACCAGGGTAGCGGAACGGGCTACGCAGCGGTACAGAGGCAACATTTACGATCCGCTCTGGGTTGGTAGGGATGTCCCACAAGGTTAGCTGTCTCATTTGGAGCCTCTAAGGTAGAATATCCTTATCAATTGGTTGCAATCCTGCTAGCCTTGTTGTATCGGGAACAGCCTTCTTCGGCGCTACCCGCGCTTGCAGCTTGTTGATAAAATCCTGCTCATCACCGATTCCTGGCGTAGTGATGGTGTTCAGAGCAGATTTGAACTCCGTGTATACTGTATCGGTGCGGACAAGATGATAGCGGTTATCGTTGGGGTCTGGTTCTAGGTCATAAATCAGCCAAGCGATTTGGGCCTGCTCTGGAGTAACTGGCTGAAGGGTGGGCAAGGTGCGGAAGAAGCTACGCTGCACCGCGACTGCCATCTTGCGCTGCCACTGATTGAGGATACTGCCCTTGAACAGCAGTTGCGGTGCAAGACGTTTGCGCGACGATGAAAGATAATCGGGACGTGGATAGTCGTCTGGTCGCCAATGGTTCAGGTAGTCGGTTTGATGGGTCATATAATCGCCGAACACACCTCTCACGTTGCCGCTGATATATACAGCCTGTATCTCCACCGCCCCGTAGTCGCTGACGTAGCCATTCTCATCAAGCATCGCCAGCACAATGTCTATGTTGCCTGCGGACTTGCCGTTTTTTATCGGGGAGGGAAACTTCGGACAACATTCGTGGCGGGCGCTCAGGTTTGAAGTTAGGGAAGAAGAATGCGGCTGCATCATCCAGGATTTTGTAATCTTCGCGGAAGCGCACTGGACAGGTAATCACCTGGTCATTACCATGAGTGATCGAGCATACCCCCAGCGGGTCGTCACGTTTGTCTTTGGTGCAATCTGCGCCAGAAGGATTGTTGAACGGACACCAGCGATGCGCCCGCACGTTTTGTGCAGCAGTTGCTAGATTATCAGGGGGATAGCCAAATACCTCAGCCAACGGGTACGGCAGCGGAGTTATGCGCCTCGGCATTTGGTAATCCTCCTCTGCTTAGTGTTATTCACCGATAGGCCGTCGGGCTTTAAGCTCCTGCGCGGCGATGACCAGGCGCTGAATCTCGCTGGTGCCTTCATATATCTCGGTGATGCGGGCATCGCGGTAGAGACGCTCGACCGGATACTCGCGCAGGTAGCCGTAGCCACCCAGAATCTGTACTGCCTGATGGGTGACAAAGGTGGCCGTCTCCGAGGCGAACAGCTTTGCCATGGCCGCCTGCTCACTGTATGGCAAGTTGCGCTGCTTGAAGTCGGCAGCTTGAAGGGTGAGCAGGCGGGCGGCGGTGGTACGGGTCGCCATGTCGGCAATCTTGAACTGGATGGCTTGCAGATCGGCAATCGGCTTACCGAAAGCGGTGCGCTGATGCGCGTATTTGGCGGCATAATCGAGTGCAGCCTGGGCGATGCCCACCGCCTGGGCAGCCACACCGATGCGTCCGCCATCCAACGTCTTCATCGCCAGCTTGAAACCTTCACCGGGCGGGGCGAGTAGCTGATCCTTGTGGATGCGGCAATTCTCGAAGTACAGCATCACCGTGTTGCTGCCGTGGATGCCCAGCTTATGTTCGCTCTTACCTGCGCTGAAGCCGGGCGTTCCCTTCTCCACGATGAAAGTGGCAACCGCTTTGTGGCGGATGCTGCGATCGGTAGTTGCCCATATGACTGCCACATCGGCAACCCCGCCGTTGCTAATGAAGTTCTTGCTGCCATTGATCACCCAGTAGTCACCGTCCTGCGTCGCGGTACAGGCCATGCCTGCTGGATCGGAGCCTACCGCCGGTTCGCTGAGGCCGTAGCAACCCAGCCACTCGCCGCTTGCCAATTTGGGCAGGTACTTGCGCTTCTGCTCCTCGTTGCCCGCCGCCATAATCGGCCAGTTTACCAGCGAGTTCTGCACCGTCATCGTAACGCTGGTGGCCGCGCAGCCTCGCGCCACCTCCTCCATCGCCAGCGCGTAGCTGATATAATCCGCGCCCACCCCGTCATACTCCTCCGGCACGGTCACGCCCAGGAAGCCCGAAGCGGCCAGCTTCTTGACGCTCTCCCAGGTGAACTCCTCGCTCTCGTCGTAACCGGCGGCGCGTGGGGCAAGTTCCTTGTCAGCCAGGTCGGCGGCAACGGCGCGGATGGCCTGCTGCTCTTCGGTCAGGGTAAACTGCATTGTCTTATCCCCTTTCTACTGTGGGTGGTTACGATAGGCAACTATGCGCTTCGAGAGTCACCCTCACCCAACCCTCTCCCGTGAAGGGAGAGGGCTAAAAACTATGCGTTGGCGCTGTAGTCGTAGAAGCCGCGCCCTGATTTGCGGCCCAGATAACCCGCCTGCACCATCTTGCGTAGCAGCGGGCAGGGACGATACTTGGGGTCGCCCAGGCCGCTATGCAGCACTTCGAGGATGTTGAGGCAGACATCGAGGCCGATATAGTCGGCGAGGGTGAGCGGCCCCATCGGGTGGTTCATGCCCAGCTTCATCACCGTGTCAATCGCTTCCTTGCTGGCAACCCCTTCCATCAGGCAGAATACTGCCTCGTTGATCATCGGCATAAGCACACGGTTGCTGATGAAACCGGGGTAGTCGTTGACCTCCACTGGCACCTTGCCCACCGCCTTAGCAGTCTCCTCGATTGCCTTGTAGGTTTCGTCGCTGGTGGCAATGCCGCGAATAATCTCCACCAGGCTCATTAGCGGCACGGGGTTGAAGAAGTGCATCCCGATCACCTGCGCTGGCCGCCTGGTTGATGCGGCAATTTCGGTGATGCTGATCGAACTGGTATTGCTCGCCAGGATGGTGTGGGGTGGGGCGGCAGCATCCAGCCGTTGAAAGGTGTCACGCTTGACTTGCAGATCCTCGAACACCGCCTCTACCACCAGATCTGTGCCAATAGCAGCCTGCTCCAGCACAGTGGTAGTCTGCAGCCGCGCCAATGTCGCGGCTTGTTCACCGCTGCTAAGTTTGCCCTTCTCCACCAGCTTGCCCAGGCTCTTGCTGATCGCGTTCATGCCACGCTCGGTTTGCGCTGTGCCGATGTCCTGCATCACCACATCGTAACCCGCCACCGCGAACACCTGGGCGATGCCGTTGCCCATTGTTCCCGCGCCGATAATCCCGACTTTCTTTATCCTGGCTTCAGCCAACTTGACACTCCTTTGCAGATTGCAGATTGCAGATTGCAGATTATGGTTATGCGTTCCCTTGTCTTTTGGGCTGCTCTTGCCGTTTATCTTAGCAGATAGCAGGCCAAAGTTCAAGGGCAGAACCTGATCGCAAAAGCCCCCAGCGGGGGTTAGGGGGAGAAATGCCGCCTCCTCTCAATGCCGACGTAGCTGTTAATTGCTGGGTAAACAGCTGCCCTTCAGCATTAGTTGAGGTTCGATATTTCTCCCCAGCCCCAAGCTGGGGGCTTAGTAGCGGAGGGTGGCAAGAAATCTCGCCACCCTCCGCTGGGCTTTTGCTGCAAGGTCAGGCTAGACACCGTTGCTAGCGTTGGGATCATTGCTACCACCGCTACCAGAGGTGCCGCTGCTCGACTGATCAGTTACGATAGTAGTCGGCGGGATGCTCTCCGGGGTAGTGGGCGGCGCGTAGCTGGATTGCGTTGGCGCTACATAGGGTGGCTGGCCGTACTGCAAGGAGTCGGGCAGGTTGCCCTGCTGGCCCGTAGGCGGCTGATTGTAAGCAGGCGGCGGGGCTGGCGGGCTGTAGACCTGCTGGTTGTAGGGAGGTTGCTGGGGTTGCTGGTAAGGTGGCTGCTGTGGCTGCTGGCCGTAAGGCGGCTGCTGTGGCTGCTGACCGTAAGGTGGCTGCTGACCATAGGGAGGCTGCTGTGGCTGCTGGCCGTAAGGCGGCTGCTGACCATAGGGAGGCTGCTGTGGCTGCTGGCCGTAAGGCGGCTGCTGTGGCTGCTGATACTGTGGCTGCGGTTGCGCTACCTTCACCGGCTTGGGCAGCGGCGGATACTTCGGCGCAAGGTCGAGGAACAGAGCCGAGGCAGCAGCAGCGGGGATAACGATAAGCACTAGCGCTGATACCGCTGCATTCACCAACCCAATTGCCCAGGATAGCGCTGCCCCGGTGTTAGCATAGTCCACGTTTCCACCAGCACAGGCTTGTGGCGCTAGTTGGCAGGCTTGCTGTACCGTCATGCCCGGCGGTAGACCACTCAGGTTGAGGCTAGTACCAGGGCCAACCCCGTTATAAACCTGCTGAGTCAAATTGATGCCATAACCCAGTAGCTGATTTAGCACTGCGGTGAACAGGCCGAGCAGCAGCAGGTAGATGACTGCAAAGATAACCACTGGGCCAATGGCACGACGGATAAGACCGAGGGCGCGGGCAACCGCGTCGAGTGGGCTGTGGCGTTCCTCAGCGACAACGGGGAAGAGAATGAAGCTGCCGCCAACCACGCTTACCACTAGCACCAGGTTGAGCAGGATAAGCGGGATGAACAGAATGTAGCCAAGGATCGGCCCTACTCCAGTGCGGCCAAGCAAGCCGATCAGCTCCTCCACCAGCACCACAGCGGCATAGAGCAACGCAAGCAGTATAGGGGCAAGCATAAAGCCGCCCATATTGCTGAAGACGAAGCTAAGAGCCGCCGTCCATGATGTCTTGCGTCCGGTCTTAAGTTCATCTATGCACATCTTCACTACCGTGCCGAAGATGATAGCGAAACCCAACGCGAACAGCAGTAGGGCGATGATGCTAAAGATGGCATTGCCCCAGCCGTTAAAACTAGGTACAATACTGAAGCCCTGGCTATAGTCGAATGGCTGCTTGTCAATCACCCGCCCCAAACCGCCAATCAACCCCAGGAAGAGATTCCAGAGGAAGGTGGCAATAATGGCGACCAGTATCTTAGCCGGATCAAGCGCGACCCGTAGCGCCCTCATTACCAGGTCGAGATTTCGTTGCAAGTCGCTGGTATCGAGTGCGTTTTTCATGCTGCTACCAACTTGCGCGGCATCGCCCTCTGCACCTTTCATCGCATTGCCGATGCCTCGGCCTGCGTTCTGCGCGGTGTTGCCAGCGGCGTTGCCAGCGTTCTGCACTTCCTGGCCGAAGCTGCCACCAGGCGGATTGTTCGTGGACATAGCGGAACTTTCTCCTTTCGCCTTTAGAGTAACACTTTATGCCAGATAATTACTGGCATACGGGCGCACACTGCTGCGCCCGTTGCAAACTAACTTAGTCGCACTGATTATATTACAGTCACGCCTATTACGCAACTGGTGGGACAAAGTCAAAGCGGCCCGGTTTTTCTAACCGCCCCGCTTCGTTGCGTATTGCCTGCTTTGCATTTTGTATGCCAAAGAGCCTGCGGTTGACATTGCCACGCGCAGTTGGTATAGTTTAGCCAGAAACCAATACAAGGAGCAATGAATGTCTTCTGACCTAATTATGGGGGAGCAAACCGGCAGCGCCGAGCGCAGCTACGAGCAGCAGCTTGCCGATTTGGAGAGCCAGATTGATGCCGCCGTCAAGTCCATCATCGAAGCGATCCGCCCCGATACGCTGCCCGATTTTATCGCCCAGCTACCCGTGATCGTGCCGCAAATCCCCAGCCTGCGTTATCCCAACCTGGCTGCCGCTGGCGCTTTGCTCGAAACCCTCAGCCGCGACCTCGACAAGCTGGGGCGGGCGCAGGATGCCGCCGAAGAGGACAAGATCAGCGCCAGCCTCGATGTTGCTCTAGGCAAGGTTGTGGCGAAACTGACCACACCGGAGATAAAGCAGTCTATCCGAATTGCCCTCTTTATGGTGCTGGTGCAGACCGACCCGAACAGCGTGGAGGCTGCGGTGCTGGCAGTGGCGTTGATGAGCCTGGAAACGATGGAACCAGGCGACAACCCTATGCTCAAGCAGATGGCGCTACAGACCATGCAGGATACCGCCCAGCAACTTGCCCAGATGCAAGAGATGATGGCAAACATCCCACCCGCCAGCGAGGTGAAACCCAATACCCGCCTATTGCTACGTCACGGTGAGGGGATGGCACGCCAGCTTGGCCGCACTGCCTACCTGGTCAACTTCCTCAACCTGAACAACGTGTTGCCGCCGCCTAACGATCTGGAGAACGACGCGCAACGCATCTACGCTATGACGCAGAAGGCGCAGGCTGAAGGCCGTGAGCAGCCCAACGACGAGGAGAAGCAGGAGCAGCAGAAGATGATGGAGACCACCATCAACCTGCGCTATAACGAGGCCCGCATCGCCCGCGTGATTGCCGACCTCCGCTCTCTGGCTGCCTGGGCGCAGCAGAACGACCCGCAACGCTTCCGCGATATGGCCGAACTTGCCAACTTCGCCGCTGGTTCGTTCAATATGGTGCAGCCGGGCGAACACCCCGTTCTGCAATCGCTCTATGCGGTGGCGATGAACAGCCTGATTAACGACCTGGCGATGGTGAACGCCGAGCAACTGCCTGCCGATGCAACCGCTGCCCAACCGATTGAGGAGCAGTAGCCGTGACAAGCGCCAACCCACAAGCCGAGGCCCAGCAGATCCTGGAGCGTATGACTCGCCTGCGCGACGAGGGTATTGCCTGCCAGGCGTGCGAACTTTACAAAACCCGCACCAACATGGTGTTTGGCGAGGGTAATGTGTTGTCGCCAATCGTGGTTGTGGGCGAAGCGCCGGGCGAGGATGAAGACCGCGAGGCCCGCCCGTTTGTGGGTCGCTCCGGCAAGCTACTCAATCAGTTGTTGGGGGGGGCGGGCATCCGCCGCGAGGATGTCTGGCTTACCAATGTGGTCAAGTCGCGCCCGCTGAAGATGGAGGGCAACCGCAAGACTAACCGCCCCCCGACAGCGGTAGAGATCCGCGCCTGCAACCGCTGGATCAGCGTCGAACTTGACATTATCCGACCGCGCATCATCATTGCGCTGGGGGCAACCGCCGCCAACCAGGTGATCCACCGCGACTTCAAGATGACGATGGAACGCGGGCAGTGGTTCCCCGCCGCTGGTCCGGCCATCCCCGCCACCATGCTACCCACCGGCGCTGGCAGCGACCTGAAGGCGGGCTCTGCCTCTGCCGAGAATCAGCTTTCGATGTTCGACGCTTCACCCGTCGCTGCTCCGCCTGCCACCCCTCCCAGTAACGAGAATATAGCCTGGGCAATCGCCACCTTCCATCCTGCCTACACCATCCGACAAGAGGGTGCCGCCCTGGAGCGAATGCAACAGGTGACGGTCAACGATCTCAAGCTGGCGCTGGTCAAGCTGGCTGAACTGTACAAACAATTATGAATTATGAATGAAGATGTAGGGGCGAGATTTATCCCGCCCTGTTGACTTATGGCAATGCTCATCATAACCAAGAAAACGGCCCCGCAACTTTACGCTGCGGGGCCGTTATTATTTTGTCTGCCGCCTACAGCTTAAGGGCGTTGCCACTGGACGCGGCTGGGCGAGATGACACCCTTGTAGACAATCTGGGCCATCTCGTCGCGGCGAATGGGCTGGGCGGGGCGGAAGGTATGGTCGGGGTAGCCACCCACTACGTGCTGGGCAAACGCAGTTTCGATGTAGACATAGGCCCAATAGCTGGGCGGCACGTCGGTGAATGCCTGTCCGCTCGGCGGGGTTGCCGGTGTGAACCCGGCGGCAATTACTACCAGCTTGGTCAGTTCGGCGCGGGTGATGAAGCGGTTGGGTTGGTAGCAAGGATACACAGCGCCCGCTGCAGCGCATTGGGCCAGGGTATAGCCCTGGAGAATGCCATCGCTATGGCCGCTCTCGATGAAGAGGTAGCCGAAGTAGCTGGGCGGCACATCGGTGAAGGATTGTCCGCTAGTCGGCGTGGAGAGCGGTAGGCCAAAGCCGAGCACTACTACCTTGGCAAACTGGCCGCGGGTCGAAGTGCCTGCTGGCACGTAGTGGATGTAATCCACACCGTGAACCACATTGCGGCAACTGAGATAATGGATAGCCGTGTAGAAGACGTTGCCGTTGATGTCTATAAACGGGTTGGGGCAGTCGGTTGGTGTGGGGCTGGGTAGGGCGATAGTGGCCGTGCCGATTGGCGTGTTGGTGGCCGTGGCGGTGTTAGTGGCTGGCACTAGCGTGCCAGTGGGCGTATTGGTGGGCGGCAACGGTGTGCTGGATGCGGTGGCGGTCGCTGTTGCGCTGATGGTCGCTGTAGCGGTGGCAATCGCTGTATCCGTGGCAGTCGCGGTGCTGGTGGCCGTGTTTGTGGCAGACGCAGTTGCGCTGTTAGTCGCTGTAGCAGTGGCAGTCGCGCTGCTGGTTGCTGTTTCAGTGGCAGTGGCGGTCGGCGTGCTGGTCGGTGAATCGGTAGCAGTCAGCGTTGGCGTTTCGCTGGGCGAAGTGCATGGGCCAGTCAACGCCACATCATCCACGTACATAAAGGTGTCAAGGTTGGCACCGCCATTGTGTACCAGGAACTCGATGCGTACATCCTGGTTTAGGAAGGGGGTCATATCGTAGGTGACATTCTCCCAGGTGTTGTCGGAGTTAGCGACGTGCATCACGGTGGCGAGGATGTTGCCCTGGTTGTCTTCGACGTAGACATCCTGGTAGACGTTGGGCAGCGTTTCGCTGGTGTTGCCCCAGAACCAGAAGCTAAGGGTGCTGCTGCCGCTGGGGACGTTGACCTGCTGGTAAATCGAGCTATCACCGGGCGCGGGGGTGACTTCTGGTCGGGGCAATGGCACAGCGCCGTTCGGCAAACGACCCTTGTTGCCAGCGCGTGCGCCGCCGAAATCGCCAAGCGCCGCCGAGTAATTACCGTTGTGAGGGAAGGAGACTACGAACGGGGGCTGGCTGGAGCCATTTACCGTCCAGCCGGTAAGGTCGCCGGTCTCGAACCCGCCATTAACGATGACATCAACACAAGGAGTGGGGCTGGGTGTGGTGGTGTCTACAGTGGGTATCTGGGTAGGCAGGCCCGGTGTAGGGGTAGCGGTAATAGTGGGCGTGTCAGTTGGCGGGCTGGTTGCGGTATCGGTGGCGGTCAAGGTTGGAGTATCGCTGGGCGTGATACAAGATGCAGTCAGCGAAACGTCGTCGAGGTACATATAGGTATCAAAGTTCACCCCACCGTTGTGTACCAGGAACTCGATACGCACATTCTGTCCCGCGAAAGCGCTCATATCGTAGGTGACGTTATCCCAGGTCAGGTCGTTGCTAGCGACGTGCAGCACCGTAGCGAGGATATTGCCGCTGGAGTCTTCGACGTAAGCATCCTGCCATACGTTGGTGATGGTTTCGCTTGTGCTAGGGAAGTACCAGAAGTTGAGAGCGCTGCTGCCGTTGGGGACGGTTAGCGATTGATAGATGGAACTGTCATTAGGGCCGGGTGTGACCTCTGGCCTGGATCCCGGAACTGGGCCGCTCGGAGACGCGCCTTTGCCGGTGCGCCGATTTAGCGGTAGATCGCCTAGCGCCGCAGAGTAAGTGCCAGTATGAGGGTTGAAGTTATATACCGCTGGCGGACCATTGGTGCCATTTACGGTCCAGCCAGTAAAGTCTCCCGTTTCAAACCCACCATTCTGCACCTGCTCAGGGCTACACGGAGTGGGGCTGGGAACTACTGTGTCGCTGGGAATTGCGGTGGGCAGGCTATTGGTGAGAGTCGCTGTGGCGGTCGGGGTATCGGTTGGCGTATCGGTCGGGGTATCGGTTGGTGGAATGGTCGGTGTGACAGTGGGCAACGGCGAGCCAACCGCCCATATACTCATCAGGGTGTTAGCGTCAACCGCATTGCGAGTAACTGTGCTGCTGGTATAGGAGTTGGCGGCGCAGTTCCAGTTCGTGCCGAAGCCGGTATACTGGCAGGCTTGCGGGTTGGGAACATTGTTGTGGAACAGGGTGAGGTCCACCATGCCGCTAAACCCGTGGGGATTAGACCCTAGTGTGCCGGTAGAGATGCCCCAGTAACGCCCAGTCTGAATGTTGGGCGGCGCATTGGGGTGATTACGGTCAACCCGATCAATCTGGAGCTTAGTGAGGTTGCCTACAGTGGTCACATTCATGCTGACCGCCGTGAGGCCGAAGTCTACGTTGCCGCCGCCAGAGACGCTCTGCGTCTTTTGGATGGTACCGAGGTTGCTGAGGGTGCCAGCAACGGTGGCGTTGTTAGCGGAAACGGTTTCGATTAGCAGCGCGTTGGTGTCAACGGTGAGGTTGTTGAAGGTGGTCGGCACATTGAGGGCAAGATTGTGGCTGTTGCCATTGCCGCTCATATACACGGTGCCGCCGTTAGCAGTGAAGGTGCCGGTGTTGGTAAAGCTGCCGGTAACGTTCATCACGTTGCTGGGCGCAGTAAGTGTACTTGAGATGTTGACTGAGCCGAACTGGGTAGCGCCTCCGCCAGTAATTGCGGTGCTGCCATTGAAGTTGACCGCATCCACATTGGTGAGGTCGCTGATCGCCCCCAGGTTGCTGATATTGCCGTCAACCTTCAGCAGTGCGCCGCTGAGGCCCATCGCCATGGAGTTACCGGATGGCACGCTGATGTCGTGCAACTGAATGTCGCCGCCGGCGGAGCTGAACAGGCTGGCGTTGCCATTGAAGACGACGGTGCCGCTCTGTCCACGATAGGTGCCGTAGGCGTTGAAGTAGCTGCTTATAAAGATAGTGCCGTTGGTGCCGGTCAGCACGTTGTTGGCGGGGCTGTTGTTGATGTACAGGTTGCCGAAATACAGATTGGTGCCAGTGAAAGTAGTATTGCCGTAGATGCGGAACTGGGTGCCAGCGACACCAGCGTTGAAGTTGCCGCCCGCATTGTTGACCACCAGGAAGTCGTTATCGGTGAAGCCTTGCAAGTCGAAGTTGGGGCCGGTAGGTAGGAAACTGGCGTTGTTGGTGAAAGTGTGCAGCAGGCTATCGTAGTTGTACATCTGGAAGGAGTAGCTGGGGGCAAGCGTGCCATTATTGACGATGTCGCTGCCCGCGAAGATCTGGCAATCGGGGGCGAAGTCGGCTCCCGCGTTGATGGTTAGAGTGTAGGCGATGGAGAGGCCGTTGCCACGCACGCAGTTGAGCAGGGGGGTGGCGACCACCAGGTAGGGCATATTCTCGTAGAGGTTGTTGAGCGTACCGAGGGTGATGGTCTGGGTTGTAACCCCATCGAAGGTGACGGTGCGGTTCTGTGGCTGCCAGGGACCAGAGGTGTTGACATCGGTGAAGTTGCCGCCGATGCTGATGTCGCCGCCAATTGCAGTAGAGAGAGTGATGCTGCCGTTGCTGCCCATGTACACATCGCCGCCGACTATCGCTGGGGTGGTGGCTGTGCCGAAGCCGACGCTGCCGTTGTCTACCCGCAGATAATCGGCAATGTTCCACTGTCCACCCCCACCGCTGGTGCGGATGATGCTCAGGCCGGGCGAGTTCATGGTGAAGTCCCAGACGCTAATAGCGCCGAAGTTGCTCTCGTTGGCGGTGTTGTTGAACACGTAGCTGTCGTGAGCGAAGGGGTAGGTGGCATTGCTGGTGTTGCTGGTGTCGTTCACCGCGTAGTAACGCTCATAGCGGGCGCTAGCGCCTATCGTACCACCTGCATTGGCGGTTGGTGCAGGGCCGTAGACAAAGCCGCCGGGGCTGGTGATATAGCCAAACCAGGCGAAGCTGCTCGGCAGACCACTGGCGTTGATTGCGGTCCAGGGGATGGCGAGTTCGCGGGTGTTCGTGCCACTGTTGTCGGCGTAGCTGCCATAACCGGCGGTTGGCCCCGACCAGCCGTTCGCGCCGTTGGCGGTGCGATACTCGCGGTAGCTGCTCTTGATGTAGGTAACGAAATCGGCGCGGAACTGCAAGGCGGCGAAGTTGGTGCCATCGTAGTTATAACCCACGTTGGTGCCGTCTGCATTGGTGCCACCGTTGATGGGGGTGAGCGGATGGTTGTCTATGTAGACGACTGCGCCCTCACCAACGTTCGCGCCGCTGATCGCGATATAGAGGTTGGTGGCATCCCAGGTCATGTGCCAGACCGTACTGCCACTGGTCTGCTGATTCTGACCGTTAACATCGCTGCCGTATTCGCCCGCGTTGATCACCCCATCAACCACCGGTGTGTGGAAGGTGGCAGGGCGCATCGCGCTGGCGGGTAGGCGGCTGTCCTCGTGGGTAAGCGTCGCTGCTGCCGCCGTGCTAGCCAGGGGGGCGGGCAGGCGGCTATCTTCATGAGCCAGGGTGACGGGCGCAGCATTTACACTGTGGTTGGCGGTAGGGGGTTGGTCCGCCAGTTGGCTGCTCGGTTGGGCGCTGGGAGCGGCGCTGGCGGGCAACCCGCCCACCACCGCCATGATCATCATGCTGACCAGTAGCAGGTTCAGCCACTTCGCCCCTGCCTGTCGTTTGTTCACTTTTCTCTTCTCCGTTCTATCGCTTGATTGTGTGTAGCCAGGCTCTGCCTCCGGCTGGCTACACACCACTTCTTATAGCCGTAAAACTGGGATTTATATTGCAAAAGTGCCGGTTGGATTAACACGTACCATGCGCAGCATAATACACCGATCACCTTACCACCCGCCTTACCGTTTTGCATTTGTCAAATATTCCAATGTTCCTCACGTCTTGCTTATCCAACTAGGGCGAACTGTTGCTCGCTCCTCCGAATGTCTCCTTTGCAAGAATGTGACGCACACCGGTTTCAACCTTGCCTGTTTGTCCTTCAGCGGTTATAATAAGGCGCTTGCATTGTTGGATTGTTAAATCCGTAGTTACACTACATTGTAACTTATAAACATGGTATTTCGTTATATAATGACGGCGTAATGCGCCAATGTTGTGTTAATCTGGAACAGGAGTTTAGGCATTGTCCAAAAGTAACAGCAAAAAGCAGAAGCGAACCGCAGCGCGGCAAACCGGGGTGAACACCGCCGTGCTGCCGATTGTCGCATCCGCACCAGCGGCGGGTAGGCAGAATGAGCCTGCCCCGCTGGCCGCCGACCAATCAATTGCGGCTAACCCCAGCGCGATAATTGCCAATGATCCGCCGGAACGTAACGATACTGCAGTCATCCCCATCACCGCTGCTACGCCAGCAGACCTGCCCGCACCCGAAGCTAATCGGTATGCCACGGCTGGGCTGGAAACTCCGCTTGCACCCGCAACCAACGGCAACGCTCATTCTGAAGATAGCTTGATTGATGGGCAATTGGCTGTGCCTTCAGTCAACGGCAATGGCCCTTCACCCGCAACTTCAATAGGCGGCCAATACATCGTACCCTCGGTTCACGGTAACGGCAACGGCAACGGCCATAATGGCAATGGCTCTAGTAATTATGCCGCTATTGCCGCAACCACGTCAATATATGAAGCTCTAACTGACGACGAGGAACTCAGTCCTCAGTCCCCAGCACTCAACACAGCACACAGCACACAACACACAGCACTCAGCCCTAACGCCCGCCCCCGCCGATACCCGCTATCGCACACCGGGGTGAAGCACGGCGCGAGACTGGTAAGCCACTCACCCCGGCTAGAGGCGCTGCAAGAGCGACGCATCGCTGCCGCTGCGCTAGCAGGCACACCGCATCTTGCTACCGCCGTCCACCGTGCCTGGCCCGGCCGTCGCCCATCCACCAGCGACCACCGTTATCCCATCTTCCTGATGCGGCAGCGCGGCGCGGAGCCAAAGAAGGGTGGCGGAGGTCTGCGTATATTCATCACCCTTGCCCTGCTATTCTTCATCACCTTCGGCGCGGTTGTCGGCGGGTTGGTGGGCGGGTACTTTGTCTATGCCCGCGATCTGCCCAGCGTCAACAACCTGGGCAGCAGCGGCTCCAATTTTGAGACCACTCGCATTTACGACCGCAACGGCATCCTGCTTGCCGAGATTTTCGACCAGGGCCGCCGCACCTATGAGCCACTTAGTAAAATCTCCAAGTATCTAACTGAGGCAACCGTTGCCACCGAGGATCCCAGCTTCTACAGCAACCCCGGCGTGGACGTGACTGCAATCGTTCGTGCAGTATTTATCAACTTTAGCGGGCGTGGCACATCTGGCGCAAGCACCATCACCCAGCAGTTGGCCCGTGATGTGCTGCTAACCGATCAGCGTTACGATGTCACCTTTGCCCGTAAGATCAAAGAGGCGATCCTGGCGGTGCAGCTAACCCAGGCATACAGCAAAGACCAAATCCTGGAGATGTATCTCAACCAGATCTACTACGGCAACCTTGCTTATGGCATCGAGGCGGCTAGCGCATCGTACTTCGGCATACACGCCAGCGAACTGACCCTGCCCGAAGCGGCCTTGCTGGCGGGCCTACCCCAATCGCCCTCCGACTATGACCCCACCCAGAACTTCGACCTTGCCAAGAGGAGACAGGTTATTGTGCTGCACTCGATGCAGAAAGCTGGCTATGTTAACGCGCAGCAGGAGCAGGCCGCAGAAGCCACCCCCATTGTCCTGCATCCGGCCAAAGTGGATGTCAAGGCTCCCCATTTTGTGCAATATGTGAAGGAGTATCTTGACGCACAATACGGCCCCGATGTGGTCAGCCGCGGCGGCCTGGTAGTTACCACCACCCTCGACCTGCGGGTTCAAGCCGAGGCCGAGCGGGCCGCCGTTTCCCGCGTTTCGGCGCTGAAAGAATTGTCGGCCACTAATGCCGCAATGGTAGTGATGAAGCCGGATACCGGCGAGATTCTGGCGATGGTGGGCAGCGTGGATTACAACAACACTGCGATTGACGGTCAGGTAAACGTCGCCACCCGCGAACGTCAGCCCGGCTCCTCCCTCAAGCCAATTGTCTACGCTGCTGCTTTCCAGCAGGGCTGGAACCCCACCACTTCGATCCTCGATGTGGATACCCAGTTTGGCTACCGCTCGGCCAAACCCTATGAGCCGCACAACTATGATAGTCTGAACCATGGCTGGGTTACGGTGCGTACGGCGCTGGCGAACAGCTTCAACATCCCGGCGGTGAAGGCGTTGCAGTTTGCGGGCATCCAGAATGTCCTCGACCTGGCGCATAGTATGGGCATCAAGAACGGTCTTTATCGCTCACCAGATTGGTATGGCCTTAGCCTGGCCCTGGGCGGCGGCGAAGTGACACTGCTGGAGGAGACCAACGCCTACGCCACCTTCGCAAATGGTGGGCGCGAGGTAGATGCTACCCCCATCCTGAAGATGACCGATAGTCGCGGCAACGTTTTGCAGGCGGTTGATCCCAACGTGCAGGGTAAGCAGGTACTCGACCCTGGTATTGCCTACCAGATAGCCAGCATCCTCAGCGATAATCAAGCCCGCAGCCGCGAATTCGGCCTCACCAGCCCGCTGCATCTCAGTTTCCCCGCCGCCGCCAAAACCGGCACCACCGACGATAACCGCGATAGCTGGACCATGGGTTATACCCCCAACCTGGTCGCCGGGGTTTGGGTTGGCAACAACGACAACTCACAAATGAAGTCTGTTACCGGCGCATTGGGCGCGGCCTATATCTGGCACGATTTTATGGAGAGCTTCTACGCCAATCCCAGTTTCAAGCAGATAATCTCCTACAATCTGCCCAATCAGACCCTCGCCAGCGATTTTAGCAAGCCCGCCGATGTAGTTAGGGCAACCGTCTGCACCCAGGCGCGGGGTGATATTACCGACTACTTCATCGCAGGCAAGGTGCCAACCAGTTGCAAAGGCTATCAGGATCCGCCGCAGAATAAGGTGCGGGGCTACGCGGGTGATGTTCCCATCTACAGGCCGACACCACCTCCGGCAACTGGCGACAACGGTACTGGCACAGGTAATGGCTACTCCAATAATGGCAATGGCGGCAACTCAGGCAATAGTGGCGGCGGCGCTACTGCCCAGCCCAATGGCGGTGCAAACAATGGCGGTCAGGCGGCCCCGCCTGCCAATACACCAGTGCCAAATCCCGGAAAGCCCGCTAAAAATGGTGGCTAAATAACCTATGCGCGTTGCTGATTTCGATTATACGCTACCCGAAGAGCTAATCGCCCAGACCCCGCTCGAACCACGCGATGCCTCGCGCCTGCTCGTGCTGCAGCGCGATAACGGCAAGATTGAGCATCGCCACTTCCGCGAGATCGGCGCTTACCTGCGCCCTGGCGATCTGCTGGTTGCCAACGAGAGCAAAGTGCTGCCCGCCCGCCTGTATGGACAGAAACTGGATAGCGGCGGTGGAGTCGAAGTGTTGCTGCTCCGCAAGCTCGATGAGGTAAGATGGGAGGCGCTGGTGCGCCCTGGCCGCAGCCTGCGCCCCGGCGTGCGGCTAATCTTCAGCGGCGCACGCGAGTGGCAGCAAGGTCCCGATAAGGCACGACGGGTGTGGCCCACCCAAGATGGGGTTCACGCTTTCGCCGAGGTCGCCGCTCGCGCCAGCGACGAAACTGGCGCACGCATTATTCGCTTCGATCAGCCGATCGAGCCGCTGCTCGACGAACTTGGCGTAATGCCGCTCCCCCCCTATATCCACACCCCGCTGGACGAACCCGACCGTTACCAGACTGTATACGCCCACACCCCCGGCAGCGCCGCTGCACCTACTGCTGGCCTACACTTCACCCCCCGTTTGCTCGAAGAGTTGCGCGGTCAAGGCATCGGCTTCGCCACAGTCACCCTGCACGTCGGCCTCGACACCTTTCGTCCCGTCAGCGAGGAGCGGCTGGAGAGCCACAAGATGCACGCTGAATGGTACGAATTGCCCTCTGCCACCGCTGAAGCGATCAACGCTACCCACGCAGCGGGCGGGCGCATCGTCGCGGTTGGCACCACCAGCGTGCGCGTGTTGGAGAGCTATGCCCTGGCCCAGCAGGGTGTACCAGTGGCTGAAGCTGGCATAGATTACGCCGCTATCCCTAATCTGCAATCCTATGATAGGGGAGTAAATCCTGCCCCTACCGATATGACCCAATCCCAATCCACCGCCAATCTGCAGTCTCAGGAGGGTTGGACGCGCCTGTTCATCTACCCCGGCTATCAGTTCCGTTTGACCGAGGCGATGATTACCAACTTTCATCTTCCACGCAGCACCTTGCTGGCCCTGGTCAGCGCCTTCGCAGGCCGCGAACGCATTATGGACGCTTACGATCAGGCTATCCGCGAAGGCTATCGCTTCTATAGCTTCGGCGATGCCATGTTGATCGTGTAAGCAATTGCGTAACAAACCCGCGCCGAAGGTGTTGTATAGGTTGCTATGAATAATATAAACAGCAACCCACCTCCTGATCCGCTCGACCCGCTTGACCCGCTGAACCCCGCCGACTCCGGCGCGACGCAGCGCATCGAGCAGACCCAGATCAACACCCCTACTGGCGATCAATACCAGCAGTTGGACGCGACGCGGGTCAATCCTATTAGCGGCGAACAAACCCGCGTGGTGCAAACCAGTCATACCACCCCGCCGCCACCTCCTCAACCGCTGCAGAATCAACAGGCGGTAGTTCGTAGCATGAGCGGCACCGGACGGCTGCGCTGGCAGTATATGTTTGCTGCACTCGCCGCCCTGCTGCTCATCATTATCCTTGTCCTCTTCCTGCTCAACAAAGGCAAACAGAACGCGGCTGGCATCTCAGCCACCGCTACTCCCTTCGCTAGCCCCACCGCTAACCTGGTGATCAGCAGCACCACTTTGCCGCTTGATTTGATCACCAGCACCCCCGCCAACCTAAGCGGGCAGGCAACCATTACGCTCCCGCCCGCAACTGCCGCGCCAGCCATTGATACACCGCTGCCGATCGTCATCACGGTGACGGTTCTAGCCGCCACCCCGACCGCCGCGCCGCCAATCACGATTACCGTGCTAGTGACTGCGCCACCTCCGCCCAGCGACACGCCTGCGCCCACCAACCCACCGGCAACTGATACGCCGCTGCCACCCACTAATACACCGCTGCCACCCACTAATACACCGCTGCCACCCAGCAACACCCCGCTGCCGCCCAGCGACACGCCAGCGCCGACGCTTGCGCCAACCAATACGCCGCTGCCTGCAACTGCAACCTCGCCCGCGCTACCTACCTGCGCCACGCCGAGCAGCACGCCAACCGTGCCACTTGACCTATCGGTTACACCCTTGCCCACTGCTACGGCAACCCTGACCGTTACGCCTAATGGCAGCCCCACTGCAGGGCCAACCGCTACGCCCACTGCTGCCTGCAAGTAGCCCATCGCTGGCTGCATCGCGCCCTATAAAGCAGATCACCGCTGCTTATGTTATAATCCGCCTATGAACGAACGTGACCCCAACCTTGAACCGGAAGACCTGACCGAGATCAACCCCGCGCCGGGGCCGGATTACGATGTGCCGGAGCAGAGCGGCTTCGGCACACCACCGCTATCCAGTGGGTATCCGGTCGCGCAATCCAGTGAATATCCTGTTGTGCAGTCCAGCGCCACAGTAGGCACCGGGCGGCTGCGCTGGCAGTATATGCTAGCCGCATTGGGTGTGCTGCTGCTCATGCTAATCGGGCTGTGGCTGCTGCTTAGTCCCAAATCGAGCCAGCATATAATCATCACCGGCTTTATGACCGCCACGCCCACCTCGTTCCCCAGCCCGACGGTGAATATGCCCGACACCAGCACTCCGCAGGTCCTTGAACTGCCCACTAGCACGCCCGCTGGCCTCAATCCCCTGGCAACCATTACCATGCTGCCCAGCGATACGCCAGCTATTCTCACCGATACGCCTTTGGCGATCACCAATACCCCGGCACCGACTGACACACCCGCGCCGCCACCTCCACCGCTGTCGCCATCGGCCACCCCACAATCGTATATAGCGCCGCCGAGCGTAACGCCGCGCCCTACGCCGACGAACACCCCGCCCCCTTCGCCGACCAGCCCGCCAGCGGCCACTAATACTGCGCTGCCGCCTAGCAACACACCCTTGCCTGCCACCAATACACCGCTACCGCCCACGGCGACCCAAACCAGCACCCCGCTGCCACCTACCGCCACGGAGACGGAAACGCCGCTGCCTCCCACTGCGACGCAGACGGAAACGCCGTTGCCACCAACTGACACCGCAACACCGAGCGCGACCATAACCTCCACGCCGAGTAGCACAGCGCTGCCTACCTGCACGGTGACGGCTACGGCCACTGCTATCGCCAACACGCCTGCCCCTGCCGCAACCAGCCCCACCCCGTCGGCGACTACAACCCTTACCCCACTGCCCAGCGGAACGGTTACACCCACTACTATCCCAACCCCACCTGCCTGTGGCTAGCTCTCCACTATTTGGCGCATTGTGGTCGCGCCTTAGTATTACCGCCTTCCTTTAGCTATCAGCGGCGCGGATAGCTGAGGCTGAGGTACAACAGCTTGGCCAACTCGGCGCGGCTGGCAACGCTGGCGGGGTGGAACAGTCCGTCGGGGTAGCCACCAACCCACTGCTTGTAGGTTGCAGTCTTGATGTAGCCATAAGCCCAGTAGCCGGGCAGCACGTCGGGATAGTCGGCCAGTGCGCCATTGTAGGCAGCAACCCCGCTGGCTAGCACGTTCATCTTCACCAGTTCGGCACGGCTGATGCTGGCGTTGGGGTGGAACAAGCCATCGGCGTAGCCGCTGATCGCTCCCGCTGCGTGCAAGCTCTCGATGTAAGCAAATGCCCAGTAGCTGGGCGGCACATCGGCGAAGCTCGGCTGCGCCGGGGTGAGCAGGATCATGCCATAGCCCAACGCCAGCATCTTGCTGAACTCGGCGCGGCTGATCGGATTGGCAGGGCGGAACAGGCCATCGGGGTAGCCGCTGACGATAGCGCGGCAACTGAGATAGTGAATGTAGCCGTAGGCCCAGTATTCGGGGGTTACATCGGCATAGCTTTGGCTGCAGGGGGTGGCGCTGACCGCTGGTGAAGGTATATCTGTCGCGCTGGGCTGAGGCATTGGTGTAACGCTAGCGAT
>JBBRMT010000002.1:0-60915 GCA_038230695.1 Chloroflexia bacterium | reverse complement strand
AACCGCTTCGCCCTCTGCATTGACTACCGCGCCAACCGTGCCGTTGCCGCCACCGCTGATCGAGGAACCCTTGATCTTGGCCCGCACCGCGCTCCGCAGGAAGTTGGCGACACTGACCCCTGGCACAGCGCTGGGATACTGGAAGGCGAGGAACAGCCCCAGCCGCGCCCGCTTGTCCGCCGACATGGTGAGTACGTTTTCGCCTTTGAACGTCACTTTGCCCTTGGTAATTATGTACTTGGGGTGGCCCGCCAGCGCGTAAGCCAGGGTAGACTTTCCGCTACCGTTCGGCCCCATCAGCGCGTGGACTTCGCCCTGCTTGATGGTCAGATTGATGCCGCGCAGGATTTCCTTGCCTTCTATAGATACATGAAGGTCTTCGATTACCAGTTCTCCGTTAAGCATTATGCGCTTACACTCCTTTATATTTGCAGACTTGCCATCTCCCCTCCCACCGGGAAGGGCTGGGGGTGGGTCCGTATCCCACCTCAATCATTCTTTGGTTGAATGGCCTG
The DNA here is from genome assembly GCA_038230695.1 of Chloroflexia bacterium. Classification (GTDB taxonomy): domain Bacteria; phylum Chloroflexota; class Chloroflexia; order QHBQ01; family QHBQ01; genus QHBQ01. Next base: position 60,400 of record JBBRMT010000002.1, on the reverse strand, counting down.
ACCTGGTTGCAGCAACTCCACTGGCCTGCCCACCACAAAATCGCAACCGTGGTTGCCATCTAGCACACAGCCTGTCAGTTGCACCGACGAGCCAAGCGCCTGACCGAGCATCCGCTGTTCCATGTCGCAAATCTCGCGGTGACGCTGGGCAACCGCAAAGTATGGGCAGGATGCGGAGTGGATCATCATCACACTACCGCGCTGCTGCACTTCGATGGGCATCCCCTTGTCGCTAAGTAGCGCGGCGAGGTTGTTCAGGCGGTCGAGTAGATGCTGGGCGCTGTCAATGCCGGCGGCATACTTGGCGGCAGCGCGATCGCTAACCCGCTGCAAGAGCAGATCGAGCTTGTCGCGGCCATCGAGTTCGAGTATCTCTTCGAGCAGCAGATTGGTCAGGTCGCCATACTCTTTGGGGAATAGTTCCTGACCCTTGTCGGTCAGCGCGTAGACGAAGTAGGGGCGGCCTAGCTCACCTTTGACCTTCACCCGCGTGGCAATGATATAACCGTCGGCCTGCAGGGCGGTCAGTTGTTCGCGCACGGCGGTGGTAGTGCGGCCTAGCTCCTGCTCCAGCTCCTTGACCGTGGCTTCGCCCTTGCGCTGGATCAGCCGCAGCATCGCCAGTCGCGCCGAGTCGTGTCCCGCCAGGGCCACATCGCCACCGCGCCGTCGCGTACCATGCTCTTCGTCGCTCTCGATCAACCCACACCTTCCCTTCCGTTCACTGCTTGTACCTTTGTATATTTTACCATAATCTGCAACCCTGAGTCAAACTTTTTACAGGATAAGCTGTTTTTTGTCCCTCCTTACCATAACCTTACTAAATCAACTGCTTGCGACAATCATATTTCCTTCTGCCCCTTGACAAGCGAAAGTGATTGATGTACGCTCTCACATGAGAGCTGTAAGGCATCTAATTTTGTCAGCCAAAGACGAGGAGACTTGAGATGAGCGAGGATCAAGGTAACAAGGACAACGCGGGACAGCAAGGTGGCATCAGCGGCGGCTTCGGCCAGGTCAATGTGCCGGGCAAGGCTTCTTTCGGAGGCGACTTCAATGACAATAGCGCGACCAACAACATCGAGGGTACGCAGAACAACGTGACCGGCACGCAGAACAACGTGACCGGCAGCCAGTTCAACTCAGGCCGCGACCAGTTTATCGGCAACCGCAACGTTAGCACTGGCAGCGGCGGCATCAATGATTATGGTGGGGTGCAGGGAGGCGTACACAATTACGGTGGGGTGCAGGGTGGGGTGAACAGCGGTAGCGGCAGCCAGACCAACATCCGCGCTGGCGACATCAGCAACAATCAAGGTAATGTTGCGGTTGGCAGTGGCATCAATCAAAGCTATGCAGCAGGCAACGCAGCTGCTGTCGCTCCTCAAGCAAGAGCGATGTCCGCAGCGTTGCTGCAACTCAGCAACAGCCTGTTCGACCGCCAGGACATCAGTAACGAGGAGCGCAATCAGGTACGCACCCTGTTGAATAAGGCGATCCAGTCGCTACGCAACGGGCAGATTGACTCCAACATAGTCGGCGGTGTGCTACGCGATGCGCTGTACGATTTCGGCGAGATGAGCGCTGATACGCGCAAGGAGCAGGCCACTCTGCAGGCTATCGCAGACCGTGCAGGATTGGACATTGGCTAGCTATTTCTTCATCCCCGCCTTCGCCTCCGCGCCATAAGCCAGGCTGGTGCCGATGCCAGCCAGCAGCCCGCTGCCGAGCATCGCCCGCAGGTTGCCCTTAGTCACGCGACCTGCTAGGACGACGATCATGAAGCAGGGAACTATCTGCGCCGGGGTCAGCGCGGCGATCACCTCACCCTGGGGATGCTCGGCATCACGCTGGGCATATAGCAGGTCGCCGATTACGCTGCCGACAATCGCAGCAACCATGCCCGCCAGCAACTTCGGTATCCTAAACATTTTGTTCTCCTTCAGGTTAATCGCCATGTAACTACTGATAAGCATGGACGCGCTTCGAGATTCTCCCTCACCAACCCTCTTCCAGTGGAAGAGGGCTTTTGTCGCCTGCTACCGCTATATCCTACCACATTGCACTGACGTTGTATATAACGCGCAGTTGCGTTATAATCAGAAGTTGCAAGTAGGTGAAGGAGCAGCAGGGGCATAGATGCCGCTGGCTGAATCAGAGTTGATGTTGTAGGGGCGGGTTGCACTCGCCCAACGAGAGGAAAAAAGATGAGCGATGCGTTGACCCATGCTCTCTGGCTGATGCTCGTTATCAGCGCAGTGGCGATTGCCACCAAGTACATCCGCCTACCCTACACCATCGCGCTGGTGCTTACCGGCCTGGCGATCGCGCTGCTGCCCGACTCATTTACTAGCGGACTATCCGTGCCGCTCACCAGTGACCTGATCCTGTTCATCTTCCTACCCGCGCTGCTGTTCGAGGGCGCATACAACCTCGATTTCAGCCGCCTGCGTGACGACATCCGCACCGTCACCGTGCTGGCAGTGTTTGGCGTGCTGCTGACTATGGGTCTGGTGGGGCTGGCTGTGCATTATATGCTGGGGCTAGACTGGGCGGTTGCCTTCCTGTTTGGCGCAATAGTCGCTGCCACCGACCCGATTGCGGTGCTGGCAACCTTCCGCCAACTGGGAACTGCGCCTCGCCTGACGGCGATTGTCGAGGGCGAGAGCCTGTTCAACGATGGCACAAGCCTGGTCGCCTTCAGTATCATCCTGGGGATGCTGGGCAGCGGCACGTTTAACCTGGCGCAGGGGGTCGCCCAGTTCGCGTTGCTAACCATCGGCGGGCTAGTAGTGGGTGGGCTGCTCGGCCTGCTCTGTTCACTGTTTCTCGCCCGCATTGACGACCATCTGGTGGAGACGGTCATTACTCTGGTGCTGGCCTATGGCACCTATCTAATCAGCGAAGGGCTGCACGTAAGCGGCGTAACTGCGGTAGTCGCCGCCGGGCTGGTGGTGGGCAACTTCGGCAAGGCCCACGGGATGTCGCCCTCTACCCGCGTGGCGGTCAATTACACCTGGGATCTGCTCGGCTTCATTGCCAACTCGCTCATCTTCATTCTGATTGGCTTGCAGGCGGATATAGGCGTGCTGCTCCGGTACTCCGTACCAATTGTGGTTGCGGCGGTCGGCACTCTGCTGGCGCGGGGATTGGTGATTGGCGGGTTGAACTGGCTACTGCTGAAGCGCATCGGCCAGCCTTTGCCTGGCCGCTGGCTGGTGATAATTACCTGGGGTGGTTTGCGCGGGGCGTTGGCCCTGGCGATGGTGCTGAGTATCCCTACTACACTAGTCTCAACTGCGATGTACCAGCAACTGCTAAATATGACCTTCGGGGTCATCCTCTTCTCATTGCTGGGCCAGGGACTGACCATCCTCCCCATCCTGCGCCGTCTGGGGCTGGCAACACCAACAGGCAAACAGCAGCTTGAATACGAGCGGGCTTATGGATTGTTGCAGAGTGTAACTGCGGCGCGACGGCAGTTGCAAAGGATGCTGGAGCAGGGCCAGGTTAGCCGCGAGGTGGTAGCACGATTGGTCGAGGAGTACGACGCAAGAGAGCGCGAGCTGCGGCTGAAGATTCACTTGCTGCAAGCGATCAACGAAGATTTGCTGGCTCAGGAGCAGCTAGCCGCCCGCCGCCAGTTGCTGCAGGTCGAGAAGAACACCCTACGCACCCTGCTGGCACGAGGGACAATCTCAAACGCAGTGCAGCGCGAACTAATCGGCGAATTGGACAGAGAGTTGCAGGCACTTAGCGAACCGGAAACCAGGCATGGGATTGGGTGGGTAAGTGCAACAAGAGAAAATATGCAAGGGGGACAGCGTGTTGAAGAACCTACATCGGTGGCATCAAACCCATCTGGGAGAGCAGGCTGACCATGTCGGTGTAGAACCAATCGCGCACTATCCGACCATTTTTAATCTCGAAGGTATGGCTACCTACCATCGTTGCTGACCTGCCGCTGGGGGGGATGGCAACGCGGGAAGGGGTGCGAAACATACCGGTATGTGTACCAGTAAGCGTCCAATTCGCCACCACATAGTCACCCTCGGCGACAGTCAGGTTTATATCGAGGTGAAGGTCGGGGAAGCCAGTGATCAGCGTCTCGTTATAGCGATGGATGCGCTCGGCGTTCATCGTTCCAGCAATGGTGCCGCCCTCGAAGCTGGTGGCACGCAACTGATCCATGCGGTTCAGGTCATGGTCATTAAGGGCGGCAAAGAATGTCTCTACAACCTTGACGTTATCCTCGATGATGCTTGTCATGTTTGCTCAACTCCAACCGCAGTGCGTGTGCTATATCGGAGGCATCAACCCCAACTGTGCCAACAAACTAGCCGTATCAGTGAAGAACCAACTATGGGTGATCTTGCCGTCCTTTAGCTCAAAGGTGTGGCTGCCCACCATCTTTGCCGTCCGTCCGGTTGGCGCGATCGAGGCTCCCGATGGGGTGTGAAACGCTCCTTGATGCGTCCCCTCCGCCGCCCAATCCACTACCACATAATCGCCCTGGGCCACCGTCAGGTTAATCTTGAAGCACAGGTCGGGGAAGCCGCTGATCAGATTCTCAATATAACGGCGATTGCGCTCGATGTCCATCCTACCAGGTGTGGCATCGCTCTGGAACTCGGAGGTGCGAAGACGGTCCATTGCATCAAGGTCATGAGCATTGAGCGCCGCGAAGAAGTCCCTTGCTACTTTACGGTTATCTTCAATCATCATCCTACTACTCCCTCAGCATCGTAGATTCATCGCCACCACTGTTACTATCATAGCCCAAGATGAAGAAAATGTCAAGTCAGCAAACCCGCGCCGCCACTAGGGGAAGGGCCACGCCTGCGCGGCAGCGTAGCAGCAGATCGGCGCGGTTATCAATGCGGGTGGGGCCGAGATTAACCAGCGCCAGGTGCGCTCCAGCTTCAATTGCCCGTAGCGGCAGGCGATAACCGGAGTAAACCGCCAGCGACGATCCGACTACCAGGAACAAATCGGCAGACTGGGCAATGCTGATTGCTGCATTGGTAATATCGGCAGGCACATTCTCGCCGAAGAAAACCACATCGGGCTTGAGCAGGCCACCACAGGCCGTGCAGTTCGGTACAGCGGGGGTGCCAGCGGCAATTTCTGCTGCCGAGTTAAGCAACGCCATGCGCTGATGGACCTCTATGCGGGTGCAGCGCATCGAGCAGATGGTGCAGCGCACCCACAGGTAACTGCCGTGTAGCTCCAGCACATCGGGTGAGCCAGCCCGCTGATGCAAACCATCCACGTTCTGAGTGATTAGCGCGTCAATCTGGCCCGCTTGCTGCATTGCGGCAACGGCATAGTGAGCGGCATTGGGCTGGGCATTGGCAAAAAGGGGGACAGTGACATGGCTGCGGCTCCAAAACTCAGAGCGCACCGCTGGTTTACGCATATAGTCAACATAGTGAATGGGGCGGTAGGTATCCCACAGCCCACCTGGGCTGCGAAAGTCAGGGATGCCCGATTCTGTGCTTATTCCCGCGCCGGTGAGCATTACTACGCGGCGGGCAGCCTTAACCATTGCGGCCAGCCGCTCTATCACGTCTATCAGGGTGCAATCATCGGCAGGGTCGAACATGAGGCGTAACACTTCCATCAGGTAGCCAACCGGGGTGCCGACCACGCGAAAGCCGCTGCGCTGATAATGGCGCACCATCAGCGGGAAGCAGCCGAGGACGGCGACGCGCAGGCCCATCGTGGTCGCGTCGGTTATGATCTTATCCAGCATCGCGGTGGCAATGCCGCGCCCACGATAGGGCGGCAGGGTGGCAACGCTGTAGATACCAGCAATGCCATCGCTCGGCACCATGGTCGCGGCGGCGACAGCCACACCGTCCAATTCTGCAATATAGGGGGCATAAGGAAGATCGTCAACCAGATAGTTGCGTATCAGCAGCGGCGTATCGAACACCTCGCTGATAATGGCGCGGGCGACGGCCAGTTCGATATATTCGCTGGTGCGGCTTACCACCAAACCTGGCGGCGTGGGGTTGGTGGGCAAGTCGGCGGGGTCGAGGTCGCGGCCCATCGCCAGGCCCAGGCTGCGGCGGCGAAAGCCTTGCAACGCCAACGCATTGTTCGCTCGCGGCTCCCCACCGGGGCCAACCGCCACACCCAGCGGGGCGCTACGCCCCTGAAAATCGGCCACTAGCGCAGCCACCGCGGTGATGTACTCCGATTCTCTCAACGTGTCGTTGACCAGCAACGCCTGGTGCCGCCAGAACTGGGGCAGGTGGCTGTAGATACGCAGGAATACGCCATCGTCAACAACCGCGAATGCGCCCCGCGCATCCTCGCTGTGCTGGTCGGTGCGCCACATCGCCACCATGTTGCGCCAGTAGGCTTCGGCGAGTTCCGCGTCGCTGGCGAAGTTTATCTCCATTGCAGATTGCAGATTGCAGATTGCAGATAAAGGTTGTGATGTTCTCCCCTCCCGCTGGGAGGGGCTAGGGGTGGGTCTACACTGCGATCAAAACTTGGTTTACAAGTTACCATTTCCTCGTACCTCATACCTCACGCCTCGAACGCCTTGAATATTGCCACGCCGTTCTGCCCACCGAAGCCGAAACCGTTCGCCATTGCCACCCGCACCTGCGTCTCGCGCTTAACGTTTGGCACATAGTCGAGGTCGCACTCTGGGTCGGGGGTATCGAGGTTGGTAGTGGGCGGCACAATGCCGTCGCGGATGGACATCACCGCCGCCGCGCCGCTCATCGCCCCGGCTGCCCCCAGCAGGTGGCCCACCATACTCTTGGGCGAACTAATCATCAGCTTGTAGGCGTGTTCGCCGAAGCTGGTCTTGATCGCCGCCGTCTCGCTAACATCGTTTAGCTGCGTGCCAGTGCCGTGCGCGACCACATAATCCACATCTTGCGGAGTTAGTCCCGCATTGATAAGGGCGCGGCTCATCGCGTTGCTTGCGCCAACCCCATTGGGAGCGGGGGCGCTGATGTGATAAGCATCGCCGGTGGCCGCCGCGCCAACCAGTTCGGCGATGATGCGGGCATCACGGGCCATCGCGTGTTCCAGTGTCTCCAAAATCATTATCCCCGCACCCTCGGAGTAGACGAAGCCCTCACGGTTCTTGTCGAAGGGGCGGCTGGCGTGGGTGGGGTCGTCGTTGCGCGTCTTGCACAACGCACCCATATTGTTCAACGATGCGAACGACAGCGGGTGGATGGCGCTCTCCGCGCTGCCGCAGATAGCGACATCGGCCTCGCCAGCCCGCAGCAGGCGCAGCGCGTCGCCAAAGCTGAGTATTCCCGTGGCGCAGGCGGCCACATTGGTCAGCACCGGGCCGCGTGCGCCGCACTGGATGGAAACCTGGCACGCGCCCATGTTGGCGATGAAGCTGGGCAGGAAGAAGGGGCTGATACTGCGCGGCCCGCGTTCCTTCAGGTTGATACCGCCGTCGGCGACATCGCCAATGCCACCACCGCCGGTGCCGACCACCACCGCTACGCTGGAGGCGTTGTCCTCGGTGATGGTGAAGCGGGCATCGTCCAACGCCATACGGGCCGCTGCTACCGCGAACTGACCGAAGCGCGACATTCGCCGCGCCGCCTTCTCGTCCATATAATCGCCCGGCTCAAAGCCCTTGACCTCGCCCGCAATCTGCACCGCCATGCCATCGGGGTCGAACTGGGTGATGCGGCCAATGCCAGACACGCCGTTGGTAAGGTTCTGCCAGTATTCCTCGATGGTGTTACCAATCGGGCTGAGTAGCCCCTGCCCGGTGACGACGACGCGGATCTTGCTGTGGTTACGGTGGTCCATTTGACTCCCTCCTGCGATTCAAGTTATAGCCAGGTTTAATATTGCGATCGCCCAATCGGGGCAGATGCTATTGTAGCACATCTGCACGGGCATCGCAAATGTTCAGCCTTCATCAACGCGACGTTGGGCTTCGTTTGCCTTGCGGCGATGAGTGGAAGGTGCGTAAGGCCGTTGAGCAGTGTGTCGTAGCAGGTAGACAAGAGCCTCGTCCTTCTCCCGATCGTAGCGGTAGCTGAAGACATACGGTGGAAAGTGCTTGCCTGTGCGTTTCCGACGATAGCCCAAGGGTAGGCCGCTGATAGGCAAGCCGCCTTCGGGATTTTTCCCTATCACAAAGGTGACTGCCTGAAGCGCCACGCTGAGGTGTTCAGCAAACTCATCCCCCTCTTTGCTGCGATAGTAGCTGACTACTTCATTTGCTTCAATACGCACCAGAGGATCGATCAGCAGCTTTGCCAAAGCTATGCTCCCTCCTCGGCAAGAGCGGAGTTATCCATATCTACGTACTCGGAGAGATCTGCAGTCTCGAAATCAATGTTGCCGCCAAAGTTGGCTTTAAGTTCGGCGATGAATGCTTCGCCGCTGATCACCTCGCCTCGGTTGGCCCGCTCCTGGGCAGCATCGGCCATCATAATGTGATATTGTGCCTCCCAAGCTCGCTGCAGTTGCTCATACTGTTCGACGCTAACCAACACGGCGGCGGGCAAACCAGCGCGGGTGATCACGATGGGCTTACCCTCCTCCACCCGATCCAGCGTCTCGGCCAGATTCTGGCGTACCTGCTTCGAGGTGATGAAGTCTGATGTAAGTGAGAACATAACCTAACGCTCCTTTCTATCTTGTAACATAAAACCGTACCCTTTTGCGTACCTTTAAGTATAACAAATGATGCCCATAACCGCAACCTTCCTAATATCTATGTTCCAGCTTCCCTCATATCATCGCCGCTGTGTCGGCCTCTTGCATTCGGCGCAAGGCATTAAGCACACTAGACAAGTTGTACTCGGCGGCACGGTCAATCGCGGTAGCGATCGCGATGGGGTTGCGCTCAAGCTGGGGCAGGATAGTGGCGATAATCGCATCTTGCAGCGCAGCAATGGGGTCAGCATAGGTGCCATTGAGATGCGCGGCGGCGACGAAGGCCAGCGCGTCTATCAGCAGCGCGGTGCCAATCGGTCGAACACTACGCACCACCCCGATGAAGGCTAGCAGCGGGTCAAGCGCCGACTGCAGATGCGCGTCGGCAAAGTTATTCGCCTCATCGAGCGCAATTTCCGCGCTGGCGGCGCGGCGGCGCAGCGCCTCCTGCACCGCTGCTGGCAGCTTGGCCCGTTCCTGCGCCAGCGGCGGGATGCCCACCTCCACCAGCGCAAAGCGGCGGCGCAGGGCAAAACCGATATCGTAGAGCGTGTTGCGGTCGTCTGAGTTGAGCGTGCCAATTATGCGGAAAGCGGGCGGGATACGCAAGTCCACGTTTGCGCCGCGCTCCTTTGATAGCAGTGGCACATCGGGATATTCCAGCGCGGTGAACAGTTCGCCAAAGGCGCGGTCCAGGTTGGCGCGATTGAACTCATCAATGATTAGATAGTGGGGTCGGCCATAACGCTTCAGCCCCAACCAACAGTGTTCCACGGCGCGGCTGACCACGCCAGCAGCATACTCGTAGGCCAACCCAGACGCGGCGATGCGCGGGCGCAGTCCGCCCACTACCTCATACGCACTCCACTCCGGGTTGGCGGTGCTGATGCTGTAGTTGTCCTTGCCGCAAATGGTGGCCGCCAGGATGCGGGCTAGGCGCGTCTTACCCACCCCAGGCGGACCGTAGAGCAGCACGTGTCGCCCGGCATACAGGTGGGTGATGACGGCGCGAATGGTGGCTTCGTCAATCGCCAGCGTCTGATTCACCTCGGCAAGAATGTCGTCGAAGTTGGGCGGCACAAACTCCGCGCCTCCATCCTCGTCTTCGGCATCCGCTAGATCCTCGGCAATTGCCTCATCATCCAGCAGTGCGGCAACCATATAATCGGCGGCAGGTTCGCCAATCGCGGTCTCGCTGTAGAGCGCGTCAAACTGGTCCTCGGCCTGCTCTACCTCGGCCAGCGGCACCAATGCAGCGGCGCGGGAGTATGCTGCCAACGCGGTCTGGTATAGGGGGTAGAGGGCGCGCAGCGTCTCGGCCAATGCGCCAACCACATGGGGTAGGCCAACTATTGGATCTTCGGGCGGCCAGCGCAGGCCAACCAGGAAGGCGGCATCGCCGTCGAGGTTGGCGGCCTCGTCGGGGCTGATTGGCGTGGGGTTCTCGCCGCGCCGCAGCGCATAGATGGCAACCCCCGGCAGCCGCAACGCAGCATCTAGCGCATCGCGCACCACCCCCGCCTGCCACTGTCCCGCTGGTGCGAAGGCAGCAGACTGCCCGGAGTAGTAGCCTGCGTAGAGGCCGTCGCCGCTGACCCGCACCTGTAGCTGCGGGCTGGCCGCCGCTGCCACCCGACTCTGCTTCTGTGGCTGCCAAACCGACAGCCAAGCCTCCTGCCGCCAGCGCATCGGTTCGCCGTGGGTGGCGCGGGGTTCGCTCGGCTTGATGGTTAGTTCAAGCTCGTAAGTCTCGTAGCCAAGCTCTTGCCGCAACGGCCCGCCCAACTCCTTGAGCCGGTCTATGGCGAACTTCGCGTTAGCCTCAGCCTCATCTTCGTGCGAGGCATCGGCATAGCCACGCCCGCTGATAAAATCGGCGTTGAATGCGGCATTAACGACGAGGCGGGCAAAGGTTTCAGTGGGGAAGCCAAGGAAGGGCTGTTTGGAGAGCCAGAAAGCGAAATGCTCTAGCTCCCAGGTGCTGGCATCCAAAAGATGGCGCAGCCTTGTCACAAGGCTATCATAGCCAGTATAGCGATCACCTGGGCCGCCAGCTAGCTCTGTTAGTCCGAGCCGACGATAGGCTGCCGCATCGTGGTTATAATATACAGGAAACTCTTCTTGGTCCTGCATCCCCCAAAAGTAGCTCAGGATAAGCGGTACAGACGAGTCGTGAGCAGCTTTCGGCTTATAGTTCTGATAAAGGTTTGACAGGAAGCTGGCTAGCTTCTTAATCTTCTCCGCGCTTTCTTCTTTCGAGGAGGGAACGATCAACGACGAGCGAAGGAGGCGAGTTAGCTGGGTTGCTGCTTCAGCATCTTTAGCAGCGGTGTTGCTCATAATGTTCAACTGCATTTGGCCGTACTGGGCAAATCCCCATTGCTTATTGTTCACGCTATACTGCTGGCTTTCTTTAACAAACCGTTTCAAGTCTGTTTTGCCACCGACAAAGTCGTTTATAATCCCCAGGATTTGCGGAATGCTCGCCTGGCGCTTTGCGTCAAGCTCCTGCCAGCGGGCCACAAACGCGCGATCCTGCTGATAAGCGCGATAGAGCGCCCGCAGTCGCTCCTGCTGCGGCTCGGTCAGTTGTATCTCGGTTGCTTCGGCCATGATAGTCACCTCCAGATTGGGCGAGAAACACCCGCCCTACGTCGGCATTGATGTTTACGATGAGCATTGATGCGCTGCACCTGAGTGGGCAGCCCCCGCCCCTACGTCGGATTGCATAACGCCGCCGCAATCATCTGATCAAGCCAGCCACGCAGGGTGGTTGTCAGGGCGGCAGGGTCGTCGAGGTTGGGGCGGAGGGGCAGTTCGTAGGCCACCTGATTGCTGGCTGGGTCGGGCTGGGCTACCAGTGAACCGCTACCTGGATAGATGATACCACCAACCGGCACGCGCAGATCGTTCATATAGGCAAGCATCTTGAGCAGGTCATCGGTGCGGGCGCGTTCGTCACCAAGGCGGTACTTGGCATCTAGCAGCAGCCGCCTGCCGCCCACTTCCAGCAGGATGTCGGGGCGAATATTCACACCGCGCCTGCTGGACAGCCAGCCAGCGGTGGTTGGCTGGTCGTAGTACAAGGTAGTCGGTTGGCCTTGATAGCGGCCCGCAAAGATTGCGCCACGCCCGAAGCCGCTAGCGGTCTCGCGCAAGCCCAGCGCCGCAGCCACCTCGCACACGCACCATAGTTCGTAGATCTTGTGCATCGGTTGCAGGCCGGAGAGATGGGCGGCGGGGTCGAGGCTGACATAGCGGGTGTGAAAGTCGCGCCAAAGGCGCAGCAGTTCGCGGTAGGCAGGGTTGGTATTGTAGCTCAGTTCGCGGGCCGCCGCTTGCAGGGATATGGGGCGTGGCGGCAATGTAGCAAGCGCGGCAAGTAGCCTACGCTCCAGCCAGACATCGTGGCGATGGGCGTATGTTTGCATCTTAGCAATAATTGGGCTTAGAGGGTCGCGCCGGGCAAGCTGGTGGGCGAGGGCGTGAAGTTGTTGGGCCAGGTTGCGGTGCAGCGTCACCAGGATCAGGTTCAGCGTGGTGGCGTAGTCTTTTATCTCGCGGCGGCACTCGTGAGCGAGACCCACATCAGCGGGACGGTTGGCCCAACGGGTTGTAGTAGCTGCCCAACGCACCGCGCCGCGAATGTCGCCAACTGCGTGCAACTGCTCGGCTTCGCTGTGGTAGGCAAGGCGATTGTAGATGCGCTCGGCGATCGAAGCCACGCCAGCGGTCGAGTCGAGCAAGCGGGCGCTGAAGTGCAGCAGCCGCTCTATGCTGTAATCGAGGCTGTAGAAATGGTAGAGACGCTCGCAGTCGTCATCATAGCGCAAGCGGATGGCGTTGCGGGCGGCTAGCTGGGCCAGCAACGTAGGTATGCGCCGCTCCTTGATGAAGGCAACATCGGCGTTACTCAGCTTGCGCGGCTGCACCGCAAGCTCGGCGGCAGCGATTGGGGTCGCCTGCTGACGCAACTCCCAACGTAGCACGCCAACGTAATCGTCCACATTGTACCGGAAGCGAAAGGGTAGAGGATTAGCCTGCAGATCAAACGGGCCATCGAAGTAAGCGCCACCAACATAGAGATAGACAAGCGATATGGGCGGCCCGCTATAGCTGACTGCCACCTCTATGTCGCTATATTCGCTTACTGCGCTGACCGACAACACGGGCAATGAAAATGGCCCGCTAATCGGGTAAAAGACGATCTGCGCTTCAGGCGTGGGGGTGGACATGACATAATTATACCCCATTTCGCGCCTGTGCGGTAGTAGAACAAAGGGGTTAAGGCTGATAGCGGCGGAAGATAATCGAGGAATTATGTCCACCGAGGCCGATGGAGTTGGACAGCACCACGTCTACTTTGGCGGGTCGGGCCACGTTTGGCACGTAATCGAGGTCGCAGTCGGGGTCGGGGGTTTCGTAATTGATGGTGGGGGGTAGCGTCTGGTCTACGATGGTCATCACACTGGCAACCGCTTCTATGCTGCCCGCCGCGCCCATGGCGTGGCCGATCATAGACTTGATGCTGCTGATTGCCAGCTTGTAGGCGTGGTCGCCGAACACCGTCTTGGTGGCAATCGTCTCCACCCGATCGTTAAGCTGGGTGGCGGTTCCATGCGCGTTGATATAGTCTACATCTTCGGGGGCAATACCCGCTTTGCGAATTGCCATCTTCATGCAGCGGGCCGCGCCTGCGCCCATGTCGTCGGGCGAGGCAATGTGATAAGCATCGTTGGTGCTACCGTAGCCGATCATCTCGGCGTAGATATGTGCGCCACGGGCCTGCGCGTGTTCCAGTTCCTCAAGAATCAGGCAGGCCGCACCCTCGGCAATAACAAATCCGTTGCGGTTCTTGTCGAATGGGCGGCTGGCGCGGGTGGGGTCGGGGTTGTTGGCAAGCGCCCGCATCGAGATGAATCCAGCCAGGGTGAGCGGCATCAGTACGTACTCGGCGCTGCCCGTGACCGCCACATCGGCATCGCCGCGCCGGATCGTCTCCCACGCCTCGCCGACATTGTGGCCGCCAGTAGCGCAGGCGGAGACCACCGCCATGTTGGGGCCGCGTGCGCCTAGCTTGATGGCGATGTAGCCGCTGCCAGTGTCCGGCAACATATTGGCGATCAGGAAAGGGCTGACCCGCCGTGCGCCGCGTTCATTCATCACCGCCTGCTGGGCAAGCAGAGTGGAAGTGCCACCCGTGCCGCTACCAAATATCACCGCAATGTTGTCACGGTTATCATCGGTTATTTGCAGGCCAGAGTCGGCCAGCGCGTCCTCGGCCACGGTGATCGCGAAGGTAACGTAGCGGTCGAGTTGCTTCGCCTCTTTGGCATCTATGTAGCCAGTCGCTTCGGGGTCGAAGCCCTTGACCTCACCGGCGAAGTTGGGGTTGAACTCGGCGGAGTCGAAGCTCTGGATGGTGGCGATACCGCTACGCCCCGCCTTAAGCCCCGCCCAGGTCTCTTGCAGATTGTTGCCGAGGCAGGTAATCGCCGCCATGCCCGTCACTACCACTCTTCTGCTCACCGTGAAATCTCCTTGCTAGCTTCACCGAATCGGGATAAATCCCGCCCCTACATCGCCTTACCCATTCTATATTCTACCTTCTACACCTTGGCAACATCACCATCCGCGAAGCTGGAGGTCTCTGCATCTTCGCTGATGCGCTTAATCAGGCCGCTCAGAGTCGAGCCGGGGCCAATCTCCATAAAGTTACTGATGCCGTCATCCACCATGCGGCGCACTGAGCGGGTCCACTGCACCGAGCCGACCAGATGAACCATCAGTTCGCGCTTAATCTCGTCGGCGGTAGTCAACGCCTGACCGCTCAAGTTGCCGATAATCGGCACTTTTGGGTCGCTAAGGTGCAGGTTTTCGATTAGCCGAGCAAGCTGGTCGCCCGCCTGCTGCATCAAGGGCGAGTGGGAGGCGATGCTAATCGCCAGCCGTGAAACCCGCTTCGCTCCCCGCTGACGGGCAAGCTCCATAGCGCGGGTTAGCGCAACCTCCTCGCCGCTAATCACGTTCTGCACCGGGCTGTTGGCGTTGGCGCAAACTACCACACCCAACTCCTGGGCCTCCTCGCAAACTTGCTCCACTTCCTCACGCTGCAGCCCGATCACCGCTGCCATCCCGCCGGGGGCAGTCTGGTCAGCTTCCTTCATCAGCCGCCCGCGTTCGCGCACCAGCAGCAGGGTGTCCTCGAAGGTTAGCGCACCCGCAGCCACCAGCGCAGTGTATTCGCCCAGGCTATGACCGGCCACGAAGCGTGGCGCAATCATCGCGCCCAGCTTGCCCCACTTCTCCTTAAGCGCCTCCAATGCGGCAATGCTAACTGTAAGGATGGCGGGCTGGGCGTTGATGGTATCCTGCAACTCGTCGGCAGGACCCTCGAAGCACAGTTTGCTCAGGGGAAAGCCTAGCACGGCATCGGCCTGCTCGAACACCTTGCGAGCGGCGGGTGAACTCTCGTACAGCAGCTTGCCCATGCCCACATATTGCGAACCCTGGCCGGGGAAGACAAACGCCCATTTATCACGCAAGTAGTTTACGTCTATCATGATACATTCTCCGTCCTCTGCCTCCTGCTGCTTTGGATGAGGTAATCGCTGGTTTTGTTTCAAAATAAACCCCCTCTCCCTCTGGGAGAGGGTTGGGGTGGGGGTAACATATACATCCCGCCATTGACGCTGAGTACCTGGCCGGTGATATAGGCGGCCCGCTCCGAGGCGAGGAAGCCAATCGCGTCGGCGACCTCTTCCGGCTTGCCGATGCGCCCCAGCGGGATCTGCTTGATCATCTCCCCACGCAGGTTTTCGGGGATGGCCGCCACGATGTCGGTGTCAATATAGCCAGGGGCTACCGCGTTGACCGTGATGCTGCGGCTGGCGTATTCGCGGGCCAGCGATTTGCTTAGACCAATGACTCCAGCTTTAGCGGCGGAGTAATTGGCCTGCCCTGAATTGCCGCTGAGAGCCACTACCGAGGTTAGATTGATGATCCGCCCCCAGCGGTTACGCATCATCCCGCGCAAGGCGGCCTGGCTGGCGACGAACATACTGCGTAGGTTGGTGTTGAACACTGCATCCCACTCATCCAGGCTCATCCGCATCATAATATTGTCGCGCACGAGACCCGCATTGTTAACCAGAATGTCGAGCTTGCCAAACCTGGCTATAACGGCGGCTATCAGCCCTTCGACTGCTTTAGGATCGGCCACATCGGCGGCGAAGGTTACTGCGTTGCCACCTGCCGCTGCAATCTGGCCGACCACCTCTTCAGCAGGGCCAACACTGGCGTTATAGTTGATTGCCACCACCGCGCCCATCTCCGCCAGCCGTATCGCGGTTGCCCGCCCAATACCCCGCGATGCGCCAGTTACCAGCGCTACCCGTCCCTCTAGTTCACCTGCCATAAAATCCGCCCTCCTCTTGTGGCTTGGACACAGCATCTATGGTAACTTCTAGCAGCGGGGCAAATAATAACACAGGGTAATGGCATTGTCAATTATTGCGTGGCGCTGCACTTTTCAGCGCCGCCCACGATTGCGTGGTGTAACAATTCTTAACCTCTTTGCTGATAAAAGATGAGCCGATCTGTATCGGCAGTTTCGTCATATTGTGGTATACTAATTGCAACAAACAAGGCTGTGGATTCGTATTACATTTAGAAGTTGTAAGCAGGCTTTGTTTGCGCTTACCATGGCAGTTACTTCAGCAGAGATCCGCCATCTAGCAGAACTACTAACGCGCTCAAGCGGATCGAGAAAGAAAGGGGACTGTTCCACCATGTCTAACGATTACGGCAACGGCGGCTATCCGGCCAACCCTGACCCCAACCAGGGGCAAGGCTACCCGCCACAGAACTATCAGCCTCAGCCGCAGTATCCGCCGCAGGCTTATGCGCCGCAGGGCAGCTACCCGCCACCACCGCCGCAGGCTTATCCGCCCCCACCGCCACCACAGTATGCCACGCCCGACGAGTTTGCCCGCTATCCGCAGCAGGGCTATGGCGCACCGCCAACCCCACCCGTAGCGCCGGTTCGCAAAGGGCGCGGCCCGCTGCCGTTTATTGTGGCGATTGTTGTGATTGCCGCGCTTGCGGTCGGCGGCTACTTCCTCTGGCAGAATGTGGGCAAACCGCTAATCGCAGGCGTGGCCTACGATAAGTTGTTGCCCAACACCACCATGGCCTACGTAAGCTATAACGCCACCCCCGGCCAGGATCAGCAGGCTAACTGGACCAAGATCCACGATGCCTTCACCAGCCAGCCGGGCGTGCAGGACAAGCTCAACCAGCTGGGCGCACAGGCGGGCCTCGCCCCGATGATGCTCTCCAACTTTGTCGGCCAATGCAGCCAGACAGCCAACAGCGCCAGCAGCGGCGGCAGCATCATCAGCAATATCGGCGGCTTCCTCAGCGGCAATGTCACCCTTGCCTATCTGCAACCCAGCGATGCTGAGGTACAGAAGGTAGTCAAGGACGCAATCAGCAGCGGCGGCATGATGGGCGACGCGACTATGAATACCATGACGCTCGGCGGCCCAGCGACAACAAAGCCGGGTTCGTCTCTTCCCCCCGCCCCCAGCAACAACGGCGCGAACAGCCAGCAGGCCACCTGCGAAGCCTTCAACCTGGTGGAGGACCATCTGGTTGCCGTCGTGGAACTCGATGTCAACCCGCTAGACCCCAACAGCATCATCGCTCGGCTGCAGCAGAAGACCAACGATCAGAACAAGGGTAGCCTGACCAAGGATGAGACCTACAACGGCAGCGACATCTACAAGATCAATCTGGATACCACCACCGGCTCCGCCAGCACCTTCTATGGCGTACTTATCGGCAAGGAAGGCATCCTCAGCAGCAACAAGGACAGCCTCAAGTCGGTGATAGACGCTTACAAGGATGGCAGCAAATCCCTCAGCAGCAATGCGCAGTATACCACCGCCCTCACCAAGCTACCCACCGAGCGCAGCATGACCCTGTACATGGATAGCGCGAAGTTTGCTGGCACGGTCAGCGCCGCGCTTACCGAGGCGGCCAAGGATAGCCCGTCAATGAGCAGCCTCAATTCGAGCAAGAGCATCTACGACCAGATGAAGAACAGCAACAGCGTTTCGGTTGTCGGCGTAACAGCGCGGACTAACGGCGTACAGATTGATTCTGCTGGCAACGTTAGCGATAGCGCCGCCGCACTTACCTCCGCAATGCCGCTGATCAGCGACCGCAGCATCGTCAAGCTGATGCCCGCCGACACCTGGGCTTTCGTCGCCAGCGCCAACCTCAAGGATCTGATCAACAATGGCCTGACCTACCTGGACAAGATGAACTACTTTAGCAGCATGAACATGGGCAGCATGAACACCACCCAGCTAAAGCAGCAGTTCAAGCAGGCCACCGGCCTCGACCTAGATAGCGATGTGTTGAGTTGGATGGGTGGCGAGTGGGGGATGTACATCCAGCCCGGTGCAGATGCCAGCACGCCAGCCCAGGGCGGCTTCGTCCTCAACGTCAAGGACAGCAAGGCCCAGGCCACTGCCGGCATCCAGAAGATCAACACGGCAATCAAGAACAAGCTCGCCAGTCCCACCGACCAGTATGCCCCCACCGTGACCGAACAGCAAGTCGCAGGCAGCAAGATATTCAAGTTCGGCAGCATGGGCAGCGCGGTCTATTACGGCATCGTCGGCGACTACTTCTTCATTACCAGCAACACCGCGACGATGCAGGCAATCGCCTCCGGCAAGGGTGGCGTGACCGATAGCGCCAACTACAAAGGCGCAATGACGAATGCAATCACCAACAACAGTGCGGTCATGTACGTCAACATCCAGGCCATCCGCGAGGCGGTCGAGAAGATGGCGAGTAACATGGGCGCATCCCTGAGCGCATCCTACGACAAGGATATCAAGCCCTTCCTGGTGCCGTTCCGCAGCATGGGCATCACCGAAGACAACGCCAACGGCTTGCAGCACTCAGTGCTGTTCGTGGACATCGAAAAGTAGGTTGTTGGCATAGATGTTGAAACATGAGTGGGCAGTACGCACGCGGTGCGTGCTGCCCACTTGTGCTAGTTGCAGCTTGTTTGTTGCAAAGGAGGGAGCTTACTTTGACTATTCAGACCCAAACCAGCCAACGAAGGGCAATCGTGCGGCTGGCAATTTTGCCTATTTTCATGTTTGGCTTTATACTGCTGCTGGCGAGTTGCGGCAGCGCACAGCCTGGCAGTGGGGGCGGTGATACCGGCCTCGACGCGCCTACGGTGTTGAGCCAGGCGATCAGTTCGACCAATGCCTCTACCTCCTTCCACTTCAAGATTGACGTGAAAGGGCAGACGGCGGCAGGCAGCGCGTTCTACATCCTGGGCGGCGAGGGCGACTTCGCCAAACCCAACCAGGTATCGGCCAAAGTGAACGCCGTCTATGCCGGGGCCACTGTAACGGCAAGCTATGCGGGCAAAGGCACCCAGCAATACATCGCGGTGATTGGCTGCTGGCAGCCCTTCGATGGCCTATCTCTTGCGCCCGACAAGGCCGCTACCGACATCATGGCCCACATATCGGGCCTGAACAAGAGTGGCGTGGAGCAGATGGACGGGGTGCAGGCCCACCACCTGACCGGCATAATCAACGCGCAGCAGCTTGCCGCCCTCTCGCCAGAGGCAACCGAGACCAATACGGTCAAGGTTGATATGTGGGTGGGAGTTGCCGACCAGCAACTCCATCGCGTGCTGCTCTCCGGCGCAATCAGTCGCGGCGATGCCACCAACGCTACCTACGACATCCACTTCAGCGACTTCAACAAGCCCGTCACCGTCACCCTGCCACCCGCCAGCGACATTTGCAAGAAGTAATTTAATATGGCAAACATTGTAGCGACTAATATCGAATCGCAACCAACCGCCGAGGTGTTCGCCCCGGTCGGTCGCCCCATGCTAGTGCTGGCGGTCATCTGCACCGGCATCTTCCTCGCCGCGCTGGATCAAACGGTCATCGTCACCATCCTGCCGCAAATAATCAGCAGCCAGTTTATCCCGCTCAACCATGTGGACCAGGCGGGCTGGATTGTGACCAGCTATCTGCTCGGCTACACTGTCGCCATGCCGCTGCTGGGGCGGGTCGCCGATGTGTTTGGCCGCAAGCGCACATACCTTGCCTGCCTGCTGCTGTTCCTGCTCGGTTCGGTTGGTTGTGGGCTTACTGGCAGCGGCGTATTCGGCCTGGATACTGGCCTGCCGTGGCTGTACGGCTGGCGGGCGGTGCAGGCTCTAGGCGGGGGGGCGATTCTGCCGATCGGGATGGCTATGACCCGCGACCTGTTTCCCGCGCAACGGCGCACCTTCGCCATTGGCGTAATCGGCGCGGTGGCCGAGGGTGGCGGGGTACTGGGACCGATTTATGGCGCGGGCATCATCAGCCAGTTGTCATGGCAGTGGGTGTTCTTCATCAACGTGCCGCTCGGCCTGGTCGCAGTCGCCCTCGTCGCCTTCATGCTGAAGGGACACGGCGGCGAACGTGGCCTGAAGGTAGACTGGCTAGGCGGCCTGCTGCTCAGTGGCGGGTTGCTGCTGCTTACCCTCGCCCTATCGCAGAAGACCGACGATCCGGTAAACCCCAAACTATTCGCCACCGACCTGTTCCTACCGATGCTGATAGGCGCAATCATCTGCCTCGCCCTGTTCGTCACGGTGCAGAAGCTGGGGGCGCAACCGCTGTTCGACTTGCGGGATGCAGGGCGCGGCTTTATCAGCGCCTGCCTGGCGAACTTTTTGGTTGGTGTCGCTCTGATCACCGCTATGGTCAACATCCCCATCTTCGGCCAAACCGTGCTGGGCTTCGACGATGTGCAAGCAGGGTTGGTGCTACTACGTATGACTGCTTTCATCCCGGTCGGCGCATTCCTGGGCGGCTGGCTAGCCGAGCGGCTGGGATATCGCGTGATCGCGGTGGCTGGGCTGTTGTTCGCCGCGCTCGGCTTCTGGTTGATGAGCGGCTGGCAGGTTGACATTGTGAGCAACCAATTTTGGCTAACCCTCGATGTAGGGGCAGTCGGCTTCGGCTTTGGGCTGCTGATTGCCCCGCTCTCCGCCAGCGCCATCAACGCGCTGCCCGCGACTCAGGCCGCCTTCGCCAGCGCGACAGTGACATTCTCCCGCTTGCTGGGCATGACGCTCGGCCTGCCCACCCTTGGCGCAGTGGAGCTAACCCGCCTTGCCTATCTGCTCAAGAACGCACCCGGTTTCGACGACCCCAAGTACCCCGATGCAGTCAAACTGGCGACCTTGCAGATGTATACGGAGATGTTCCTGGGCGCGGCGATCATCTGCCTGATCGGGCTACTGCCTGCGCTATTCCTTTTGCAGCGGGCGAACAAAGGCCACGATTCTGTTTCCTAGCAGCGCATCGCCATTACCTCTTGCCGGTTTCTGATCTGACGAGTATAATATGATGAGAAGCGCAAAGGAGAGCTAATATGCAAGTTCAAACGCCAGAGGCGGCAACGCTGGAGCAAATCGAACAACGATTGCGCGTACTGCCCGCCGAGAAGCTAGAGGTAGTGCTGGATTTTGTCTCCTACCTCAGTGACCGCCCTCTTATGTCCGAGGCCTTCCAAACCATGCTGGCTTCAGAAGCAGTGCTGCGCCGTGAATGGGATACCCCAGAAGAGGATGAGGCATGGGCGCATTTGCAAAAGGTCAAGTAGTTCTTACCCCTTTTCCATTCTCCGACCTTAGCGATAGCAAGTTGCGCCCTGCACTTGTCGTCGCCAACCTTATTGGCCCCGATGTTATCCTCTGTATGATTACCAGTCAGCCTCATACCGATGGCTACTCAATCCCGCTTACCAGCAACAATTTCACCAGTGGGAGTTTGCAGCGAGATAGCTACATACGTCCGAATCGTCTGTTCACTGCCGACTCAGAGCTTATCGAACGTAGTGTCGGAACTATAAGTGCAACTAAGTTGAACGAAGTGATACGGAAGATCATACAGATCATTCGATAGGGGCATGGCAACAGGTGAGTTGCAAGTTTCTGCACAATACAGGTTCGTTCGGACAAGTTATTATCGTAAGGGATAGTTATGCTCGGCGATGAACTAAGCAGAGAGAGCCAGCTACTACTGCACGCGGCGCAGATGAGCTTCGCCCTGCCACCCGATGTCTACGCCATCGCTCAGGGCAGAATGGGTGGTGATCGTCGCTACTGCTACTTCATCACCAGCGCGGCGGGCAAGAACCTGCTGGTTGGCTGCCCCGCCTACGACGAGGAGCTAGCCGAGGCACTCGATGCTCTGGGTGGGATTGACACGTTGCTACCGCTCGATGGCGGCAAGGATGCTGAACTGTGGCAGTACGAGTTCGACTGTGAGCTTATCGCCAGCCAGGGTGCAGATGGTGAGGAGCAGCTTGCCGAAGACTTGCTACTGCTCCGCATCGCGGGCCAACCGTTGCTGCTCTATCAGCAGCATGACGGCGTATTGTGCTGTGGCGATATGTTCACTATTGATGCCGATAGCAAACTAACTAGTCCCCAACCCCACCTCGAAGCCATCCGCGCCCTACAGCCCTACTCCATCGCCGCCATCCTACCTAGCCGCACCGCAGGCGGCTTCATCACCGAAGGCGGCACGGAGGCGTTGGCAGTGCTAGACAGCAGATAAGGGTCGAGCTAACGGATTGTGACAGCGGAGCAGCGGATAAAACGGACGTAGGGGCGCATGGCTGTGCGCCCTGGTGAAAGGTATCAATGCCCAGCGCAACCAACTATAAGGAGCGCAGCACATATGGCAACCAACCCACACCCCCAACCCGCCCTGCACCACCCACCGGACAGCGGCACGCCCATCGTTGACTACGTTGGCTCGGCGGCGATATCACCGCTCCCCGATCCTACTCCCACACCCAGCGCACAACCTGCTACTCCTGCGGACGACCATGCGTTGAAATGGGTCAAGCGGTGCATATCACCCTTGTCGCTGTATACTGTATTTGGCTCTTCTACTCTAATTTCATCCTCAACCATTACCTACCCAGCATATGGGGAAACATTGTTCCCATCATACTGTGGCTGGTAGGAATGGGCGTAGCCCGAGAACGCAGCCGCTATGCAGAATACGGGTTCATCGCAGTAGTATCGGCAGTGCTAGGACTCGGAGCGCTGCGCGATGGCCTGCAGTTTATTGATTTGCTGTATTGGGCTTCACACAATGGAGTATCTCTCGCATCCTCCTATATAGAGCAAGATATGTTTCGCTTTTCATTGCGATGACATTCATCGTGCTGGCTGGATTTGCGATGCTGCGCTCATTGAAACCCCGGCGTACAATAATTGGCATTCTGGCTTTGATCACGATGGTAGTAGGCGAGTTGCTGACACTAGTACAGTATGTCTTGCCGTATGCCAATGCTGATGACCAATTCGTTATCAGCGCGTACACTATAGGGCAGTGGCTAAGTATTTGGAGCTTCGTTCTGATATTTTTCAACTACATCTGGCCCGGCGGCGCACGCCGACAGCGGCGCAACCCTCCCGCCCCACCAGACGTTAAATCAGAGGGATGATTTTTACATCCGCTACCAAAATTGGGAACCTAATTGGAGGCCAACATCATGTCTGTTACCAGATTGCGCCGAGTGCAATATCTTGCTGCCCTGCTCGTGCTTACCTTGCTGCATTCAGATTGCACGCCGGTGCGGGCGGCAAGCAGCTTCGTTAGCATCAGCGGCACGCACTTCACCTACAATGGGCAGACCGTGCTGCTCAAGGGAGTCAACTACTACCCACAACTGAACCCCTGGTCGCGGATGTTCGACCTGTGGCAGGGGCCGAGTGCCGACAAGGACATGGCGACGCTGCAAGGTTGGGGTGTGAACGTCATTCGGGTTCTCATCCCCTACGGCCCCGGCTACGACTGGAGCGCGGCAGACGGCACGGTTGACCCTAATCGCCTCGCCAATTTGCAACAAATGGTGCAGGTAGCGGGCAAGCACAACATCAAGCTCAACCTCACTCTGTTCGACTTCTATGATGGCAACGCTGCCGCTGGCTCAGTCGAGGAGGCTCACGACTTTACCTACTTGCGTACCCTGATTACCCCGTTCGCCAACGATGACCGCATCTTCGCCTGGGATTTGCACAACGAGCCGGACAATTATGCCACCTGGAAGGCAGGCAAGCAGGCCGCCGCGGTGGATTGGCTGCACCGCATGGCGAACTATGTGCATCAGCTTGACCCTCACCACCCCGTCACTGTGGGCATGGCGAACTACGCCGACCTGTTTGTACCCGCTGCTGATGGCAGCCGCGTGGCCGACTTCGCCGATTTCCTCAGCCTGCATAGCTACGACGCGATCAACATGGCTCCGCAAATCCGCGCTGTGCGTCAGCAGAGCAGCAAGCCGATCCTGCTGCAAGAAACCGGCTGGCCCACCGGCCCTACCTGCGATGCAATCAGCCTCGACTATGATGAGGCAGCCCAGACTCGCGTCTACCAGGCCGCCGCCGACGCAGTGCATAGCACCGATGTGGCGGGCGTATTCGGCTGGACAATGTGGGATTACATCCCTGGGCAGTCGCGCCATGCTGGGGTAGATGACCCCAACGATCATTATGGCCTGATGCGGCGCGACGGCGCGGCCAAACCCGCGCTGGCCGTTTTCCAGCAAATCGCCGCCCCACCGTTGCCAAGCGCCACCGACACTAACCTAACGCTCACCACCACTCCGCTCGATTTCCGTCCGGTTGCCAGTAGTGGCTATCCCTTCGACCAGCCGGTGTACTTCCCTCAAACTAATCAATATATATGGCTTTACTTCCACGATTACTGGCGGCGCTTCGGCGGTGTAGACGTGTTCGGCTACCCTATTGCGCCTGCCCGCATCGAAACCCTATCCGACGGCAAGCCACACATCGTGCAATACTTCGAGCGGGCGCGGCTGGAGATCCATGAGGAGGCTAAGAATCAGGTAGCCAACTGGAACAGCCTGGGCAAAGCCCAGCAATTGCTCTACATAGTCAAGCTAACCCCGCTCGGCAGTCTGGCTGCGGCTGGACGCAACTTCCCCATGGCAGCGCCGCCGTCCACCGCTGCCCTCGCCGCCGACCCAACCCTGCACTACTTCGCCGAGACGCAACACACCCTCAGCGGGCCGTTCTATCAGTTCTGGAATAACCACTACGGCATCTTCCTGTTTGGCTACCCGATCAGCGAACCGCACATCGAGCAGGCCAGCGACGGCAAGCCCTATCTGGTGCAATACTTCGAGCGCGAGCGCTTCGAGTACCATCCTGATAACCCCGACCCCTACAAGGTGGAACTCAGCCTGCTGGGCAACAGCTACTTCGCCCAGCATCACTGCCCATAGGTGAACGAAGAAGGTAGAAGGTAGAAGGTTGCCGCCTTATCCTTATCCACATATGGTGAAGCGCTGGTAGTGACGTGGTATAAGCCGTCGCTCGCCGAGTTACCGAGGGCTGGGAGCGTAGCTCCGATCGGTCAAGCGCAACACTGCTTTTTGTCAATGACAATGTGCCAACTTGCGTAGCAGTATGCTGAGTAGGGAGCGCGGCGTTGCCCTACAATCTGCAATCCGATTTGGTATAATTGCCCTATGAGCGACGAAACCGAGAACCCCATAGACGAGCATGAGCTATACGAGCAGCAGCTAGCTGAGGCCAACGATCGGCTGGAGGGTTCGCCCAGCAGCATCGAGGCGCTGGCTGAACGTGGCGATGCATACTACGAGCTTGGCGAACTGGACAAGGCGATGGCCGACTTTAACCGCATAATCGAGTTGCAGCCAAACTCGCCCGATGCCTACGTCTATCGCGGTATCATCCGCGCCGATAAGGGCCAGTTGAGCATGGCAATCGTGGACTACAATCAGGCGCTCATCCTCGACCCCACCTTCATCAAGGCATACAACAATCGCGGGGTAGCCTATATGCAGAGTGGCAAGTACGACCTCGCCCTGGCCGACTTCGATGCCTACCTCGCGCTTGCTCCCAATGATCCCACCCCCTACTACGCCCGCGCCCTGGCCCAAACCGAGGCCGGTCATTACGACAAGGCCGCTGCTGACTTCACCCTCGCCATCAACCACGGTATGGACGATGCCGATACCTACAACAACCGCGCTTCCTGCTACGCCCTGCTCGGCGACAACGACAAGGCGCTAGCCGACTACAATCACGCACTGGCTCTCGACCCCGCCCACGCCTACACCTACACCAACCGCGCCCGCCTGCATGGGCAGCTTGGCAACTACGATGCCGCCCTCGCCGACTTCACCCGTGCCGCCGCGCTCGACCCCACCAATGCCCAGGCAGTTGCCGGTGCCGGGGTCATCCTCTGCATGATGGGCCGCTATCCCGAAGCCACCCCGCTATTGACCCATGCGCTCGAACTCGACCCCAGCCTGGAGCCGGTGGTCGCGCCATTCCGCAATGCCCTGAACGCACCAGCAGCGGCTTTTAGTGAAAATTGAACGGGAAGATAAATCCACCCTCATGCTGGTGGCGTATAATAAGGGAAGATGAAGTCTTCACCCTTTCCTTTCTCTCTAGCACGCGGGGTTCAGCCAGAATGGTTGCGCCTCGCTTGCTTTTTGCCTATGAACCATAATGACCACGTAAATCTACTCCGCGACGGCGTGATGGGCGCGGGCAAACTCTGGGCCGACTTCGGTTCCGGCAGCGGCGCGTTCACCCTTGCCCTTGCCGACTTGCTGGGTGAGGGCGGTGAGATATACTCGGTGGACAGGGATCGCGCCGCTTTGCGCGAACAGGAACGGGCGATGCAGGAACGCTTCCCCGCTACCACCGTCCACTACCTTGCCGCCGACTTCACCCACCCGTGCGACCTACCACCCCTCGATGGCCTCGTGATGGCGAACTCGCTGCACTTCCAGCGCGACAAAGCGCCCGTGCTGCAATTGCTGCGCCGCTATCTCCGCCCCGGCGGACGCTTCGTGCTGGTCGAATACAACGCTTACCACGGCAATATGTGGGTGCCGCACCCACTCTCCTACCCTACCTGGGAGAAGCTGGCGCGGGCGCAGGGCTTCGCCACCACTCGCCTGCTGGCAACCGTCCCCAGCCTATTCCTCGGCGAGATCTACTCAGCCCTTAGTATCTAACCATCCCTGAAGGGGGAGGCTGGGGAGTGGGCCTACCTATCTGCTGTCAACAGAATACACCTCGTGTCCCTTGACGCTGCCAATTGCCCCAAATATAATTGGGTATTAGCGTCAATAACCTACACGGAGGCGAACGATAGATATGCCTAAGAGTCAGAAGCGGCCAGCTAGCCGCGCCAACCGCAAATCCCACCTCAAGCATCAGCGCCACCTGCTGCGCCACAATCCCCGCTGCGCCCCCTATCATGCGCCCGGCTGGTCGGTCGCCAGCAGCCCCATCTACCAGCCCATCGTCGCAGGTCGCGATGACAAGTGGATGTAGTCGCCTGCCACATTGGTGATCCCGCTCCACTATTTGGTACAATAGAGCAACTAAGTTTGCACAAATTTTGCCCATTCATCAAGGAGATTATCTATGGCAACATCGAATACCCTGAAAGTTGGCGACCCCGCCCCCGATTTTACCCTGCCGTCGCAAAGCGGCAATATCAGGCTCAAGGATTTGCTTGGCGACAAGGCGGTGGTGCTATTCTTCTACCCGAAGGATAATTCAGCGGGCTGCACTGCCGAAGCCTGCAGCTTCCGCGACAATTACGAAGTGTTCAAGGAAGCGGGCGCGGAAGTGATCGGCATCAGCAGCGACTCGGTGCAGTCGCATGAGGGTTTTGCCGCCAAGAACCGCCTGCCCTACACCCTGCTAAGTGACACTGGCGGCAAGGTACGCAAGCTCTATGGCGTGCCAACCACGCTCGGTTTCATCAGCGGGCGGGTCACCTACGTGATTGACCGCGGCGGCATGGTTCGTCACATCTTCAACTCGCAGATGAAGTTCGACCTGCACGTTGGCGAGGCGCTGCGTATCATCAAGGAGTTGCAAGCCCAACCCGAAAGGACATAAGCATATGGACTGGGTTCTGAACATCATCGCCGCAGCACTCGGCGTATACGCCGGTTATATGCTACTGGGCATGGCGGCGATGCGGGGCAGGTTCGTCAACAGCCAGATGATGCTGGGGGCGTTGGCCGTGCTGGGCATCATCGCCCTGCTGCTAATTGGCAACGCGCCCAGCTTGCTATTTATGCTGGTGGCTTTCATCGTCGGCATGGTCATTGGCAGCATTATCCGCGCCTTTATGGTGCCGAGGAAATACTAAATGGACGCACCGCAGACGCTTAATTCCATTTTGCGTTCAATCCAGGTGGGGATGCCGCAGCAAATCGAGGAAGAGGACGACAAGGGAGCGCACATCTGGCGTACCGGCTATATCAAGACTGCGGTCGCTGGCCCGATCTGGCTGGCTTTCGATAACCTGGTGGGCGATGGGCAAGCCGACAAGCATTATCACGGCGGTCCCGATCAGGCGCTGCTGGCCTACTCTGCTGACCACTACACCACCTGGAACGCCGAGCTAGCTATCAACCTGCCCTATGGCGCGTTTGGCGAGAACTATACCATTAGCGGCCAGAATGAACAAACCGTGTGCATTGGCGACATCTACGCCATTGGCGATGCCCGCATCCAGATCACCCAACCACGCGGACCGTGCAGCAACATCGGCCACCGCTGGGGGATACCCACGCTGACCAAGCTGGTTGAGAAAAGCGGTCGCACCGGCTGGTATCTGCGCGTGCTGCAAGAGGGCTACGTCGAGGCGGGCCAGCAAGTTACTCTGCTTGAGCATCCTTACCCGCGCTGGACAATCACCGCCGCTACACAAGCCATACGCAAGCGGCATAAAAATCCTTCACCCGCCCTGGAGTTGCTCGCCATACCCGCGCTTGGCATCCGCACCCGTAGCCAACTTGAGGAGCTGAAGGTGGCTACCGCGCTTTAATACAAAAGCCAGCGTCTATATCCGCATTGTTGGCGCTGCACCAGGGCGGACCGCTGCCCGCCACTACGAGTGGGAAACAACCCTAATATCATTTGGGTTAGGTTAAGCAGCATAGCTGTAGGGGCGAACCGTTGTTCGCTCTGGGCCTAATAACTGTGCCACCAAACATATTTGGTATAAAATCAAACCGACCCTACGCATCATAGGTGCATGGGGTCGGTTCGTGCTATCACCATTTATCTTTGGGCTTTAATCTTGTCGTTCGCTCGACGCTGGTTCATCTGCTGGGCAAGGATGTAGAATAGCAACCATTGCTCCTCATGCTGTTCCAGCAACTGTTCGCCCGCCATAGTTTGGCGAGGCCGCCGCGCTCGGTCTACCTGCCAGCCGTCGCGGATACTTGACACCCAGACTCTCACCTCCAGGGTCATTCCTGCTGCGCTCCTAAGCTGCGTCCCCTGGCCCCGACTTTCGTCGAAGGACGCGCTGTTTTACGCCAGATAAAGGTTTATATTCCGCTGTGGTGTTTCCCGCAATGCGGTGATTGCTGTTCGATAAAGCCTCCTTACCCGACAGTCTATGTTATAATCCCAGCATGAACAAGCCGTTTGCTGCCCGTGTTGTACAGGCAATCTTCGCCATCCTCATCATGCTACTGGTCGCCCGCCTCATCTTCCTGGGCGTTGGCGTGTACCCATCCTCACCAATTGTCGGCTTGCTGCTTGCCGCCAGCAATCCGCTTACCCTACCGTTTCGCTTCATGTTCAAACCGCTGCCGCCGCTAGGCTTCGTCGGCATTGATTATGCCGCCCTTGTCGCGTTGCTGGTGATCATGCTGCTGGCCTGGTTGACGGCCAAATGGCTGCGATTTGATTAGAGCTATTGTATCACAAGTTTCACCATAATGCTATATGTAGCGCAACCAATTTCCACTGTTTATCAGTGAAACATCGCTTTTCTGTCTCAAACCTACCTCTCACCATTGTTCACCAGTGAAACACTGCTGTGATAACAACGGCAGCAGGGCGTATGCCATGCGATTATACAGTGCGTGGTCACACAACCATTGTTCACTGCTGAAACACTGCCTTTTTATCACCACGCAGGCGGACGCAATCCGCCCCTACAATAATCGGTTATCCAACCAGTGATCATTGTTGAAACACCGCTTTCCAACTCAAAACTCAGGGCGGACGCAATCCGCCCCTACAAAAACTCAGAACTGCCTCACCAGCGGGTCACAAACTCCACGCTTACTGCCCGCCCCAGCACCGCGCTCATCACCTCGACTACCTCGGCGGCGTGGCGGCGGGTCATAACCTCGGCTAGACCACCGCTGGGCGTACCGACCACCGCCTTGTCACCCTCAAGCTCCAGCAGGTGGGCATGGCGCAGCCAACCGAACCAGGCTGGGCCGCTCAAGCGGGCCTCAAGCTCGGCCAACGCGGCTTGCCAAGCCTGCCGCGCCGCCATCCCAGGCAGAGTGTAGCTTCGGGTTGGCGTGCCGCTGTTTGCCTGCTCACCATTGTTCAATGGTGAAACATCGCTCGGCTGATAGGTCGCTGGCGATGCGCTTACACCATTGTTCAATGGTGAACCAACGCTGTTGCCACTATCAACTTTCAGCTTGTAACTGCCAGCTTCACCGCCCTGCTTCAGCGCAATGCCCTGCTGCTGCGCCAGGGCCATCGCAGTGCGCGTGAAGTAGCCACCGCTCTTACCGCGCAGCTTGCCGCTGACTACCACCCGCTCGGTGGCGGCAATCGCTTGCTCGTATAGGGTACGTCCCATCCGCTGCAGACAGGCGATATGCCACTGCACGCTGCCCTCGTCGGCAATCCGCCTGGCTCCCTGCGTGGCAATTGCAAAGTCGCTCTCTCCGCCAACGTTAACGTTATTAGAATCCTTTACGTTAATAGCCAAAGAAACGTTAGCGTTATTTGCGACTCCTGGTGAAACAATGCCCTGCCTACCAACGACTCCTGCTGAAACACCGCTGGCAGAACCATTGTTCACTCGTGAAACACTGCTTTCATCAATGGGGAAAGTAGCCGATGGTTCAACCGCCATCTCTCGTCTACCATTGTTCACTGGTGAAACAACGCTCTCGCCAGCCATACCAGTTGTAACTTGCAACTTGTAACTTGCAACTCCCCGCCCACTTTCAACTTCGTCGAGCAGCAAGGTTGGCTGGTTGCCCAGTTCGCGCTGCAACAAGCGAGCGGCAAAGCTGCCCGCTGCCGTCAGCCGCTCACCATCGGTGATCACCGCGAGACCGCTGCCACCAACGCTCACTTTGTATGCCCTCCGCATCGTGGCAATCAGCCGCCCCAGTTCGCTGTCGTCCCTGGGTGGCTGGAAGTTGGTCATCAGCCAGGCGGTGTGCTTGCGGGTCCAGTCCTCGGCCTCGAAGATGAGGTATTCAAGCAACCGCAGCGACGGTTGCACCTCGGCGCGACTGACCCGCAGCACCGTCTGATGCAGCTTCATCCCTGGGCGGTGGTAGCTAACCTCGCGTTGCTCGATCAGCCCGCAGGTATCCAGCAGGTTACGATAGCGGATGATGCTGGTGCGCCCCATATCCAGATAGGCGGCCAGCGTTTCTTGCGCCAGGTGCATCCAGCCATAGAAGGGGCTACGCGGGTTCTGCTCCTCCCACGCATGGATGGTGGTGAGCAGGCCAACCCCAGCGGGCTTGAGCAGCGGAGCCCAATCGCGTACCAGCGCCAGCGACAATTCGCCCAGCCCATGTACCACCGGGCTGCGTTGCTCCGCCACCTGCTCCGTTGTCTCTCCCTGCTCTACCGCTGTTTCAATCGCTACCCGTGTCGTCAACCTGTATCACCTCCCTTCCCCTTGAAGTTTTGAGTGCTGAGTTTTGAGTTTTGAGTTAGCCCGCCGACTTTGCAACCAAGCTCACTTTTGGTTCTTACTTTCAACTTTCAACTTTTCACTGCCTTTGTTATGGAAAGTGATTAGCCAAACCTCTTGACAAGTCGCCAGACATAGAGTATCATATAGACATAAGAGAGACCTGCGGCAAACAGGACTCCAGCCCGATAGCCAGCAATGGCTTTCAGGAAGCGGACGAAGCTCGAACTTTCATGCCCTCTCACAGCCCGGAAGTTCGTTCTTCTGCTCAAGGCTAAATTGTCAGTAAGGCGAGGAATGGATGGCCCCCGTTCCTCGCTTTTTTCTACCCCTCGACAGGTCGCTATGTCATCTCTTTATTCCCCATTGTCTGCTCTCCACTAATCATCTGCACCACCTTTAGATTGCCAATCTGGTGGGCGATACGCAAAGCCTCATCATCGCTATCTGGTTGGCTCACCCCTGCTGCCCGCTGCCTTTCACTCAGGTAACATAGCATCATCATAATCCCCCAGCGGTTGCCCGCCTTGCGGTAGGCGATCAGCGCATTGTTGGCAAGCTGCGTAGCCCCGTCATCGTCATCTTCTGCCCGCGCCAGCAGGTTGAAGCAATGGCCTGCCTCATTCCACGCCGACAACGCGCTATTGAACAACAACGCCTGCTCTGCCAACTGCCGCGCCGCCTGCTTGTCGCCCCTACCTAGCTGGATCAAGCCCTGACGCTGCATCGCGGCGGCCACCTCGTGTTGCGACCCTGCTGCTCGCGCCAACTCCTCCGCCTCGGTCGCGTGCGTCAAAGCCGCATGATGCCGGACCGCCTCGCACATCGCCATTGCCAGTCCGTTCAAGGCGTGGGCGCGGTCCTGGCGATCGCCCGCTACTTCTGCCGCCTTCAGCATCTCATGATATGCAGCAATCGCCTCATCCAGCCGCGACTGGGCGAACAGCATCTCGGCCAAGCCCTCCTGTATATCCATGCGCCGCGCCGCATAGTCATCACCCGACGGCAGCAAAGCCAGCGCCCGCTGGTAATAGTCAATCGCCGCATCAGCCTGCCAGGCTGCCTGAGCCTGTCGCCCCGCCCGCTCATACCAGATGGCGGCCAGCGCGGTCTCGCCCGCCCGCTCGAGCTGTTCGCCCATTCGCCCCACGTCAACTATCGCGCCGGGGCTGGTTGGTTCTGGCTGTTCGTGCCGCCTCGTCATTGGATTGCCCCGCTCGACTCCAGCTTCGCTACGCTAATCTCATCGTACCAGCGGCTCAACCAGGCCAGCACCTCATCGTACTTCGCCCGCGAAAGGTTCTTATAAGAGCTAACCCGATAGCGACGGTACATCTCAGAATAAACTTTGGCGTAGCCGCCGCTGCCGCCGTGTTGCTCCAGCGCGTTGCCCACGTTCTTCACCGCCAGGGCAATCTCCGCCGCCTGCGCCTCGCTAATAGTCGCGCCCGCATCCAGCCGCAGTTCCAGCCCGCTCACCCGCTGCTCCGAATCTTGCAGCCGTTTGCGGGTATCCTCGATGAAGCCGCGCATATAGGTCGCCATCACTTCCTGGCGACCCTCCACGTTCGTCACGCGTCGCTCCATCTCCACCTGCTGCTGGGCGAGATGCTGCATCGCGGTGATCATCTCCAATGTCTGCTGCGCCATTGTCAGTCCGCTCGTCGCTGGGGCAGCGGCATAGGGTATAATCTCGCCCTTGAACGCACCCCACAGCACGCGGAAAGCCTGCTCCCGATAGAGGTCGAGTTTATCCTGAATCTCAGGCCGTACCCGGCTGGTATCTATGCCGAACAGCCAGCCGGGCAGCAGATCCAGCGGCAGGCAAAGCTGATCGCGCACTCGGCCATCGGCCCCGCGCATCGCCACCAGCCGTGACCGCTTCGCCATCACTTTGTCGCGTTGGATGCGCTTCTGCTGGCTACCCCGATCAAGCCCAATCGCATCTACCAGCGGGCGCAACGGCACGTATAGCTCATCGCCATTTGCCTGAGCCACCGGTATATGATCGCCGTAGAAGTCAACAACCTTCTCGGTCAGCGGCGTGATTACCTCTAGCTTGCCCTCATCGCCGTCCATGTAGCGCACCCCGTTTCGTAGTTTCTCATCCAAGCAGTGTCATCACGACACTGGTTGTTGTCTAGCCAAGCAGTGTCATCATGACACCCGTTGCCATTCGTTCCTGACCGGCTACCCCAACCATACTTGTTATGAGTACAGTTTCCTTTTCCGTTGTATTCATCATGACCCTGGTTGGTTGGCAAGTGGGGTCATGATGACCCCGGTTGCTCCATTCATGCCTAATCCCTAATCACCAACCGCTAATCACTTCTTCCGCCGCCCTAGCCGCGTATCGCCCGCCACAATCTGCTGTTGCAATTCGATTAGCGGTTGCAGGAGGCGCAGCAGGTCATCGCGCTCCTGGTCGGAGGCCGCCGCCAACGCGCCATTCTCCACCAGCCGATTCGCCTGGCTAATGCGGGTTGCCAGCTCGATGTATGATTTGCGTCCTCCGAACGCGGCGCGACGCGACGGCTCGTTCTGCACCTGGGCAATTGCATCGTTCATGCTAATCCCCGGCTTGTCGTTCAGCAGCCGCGCCAGTTCCACCGTCTGCCGCCCGCTCAGGTCGTGTTTCTTGATCGCCTTCACCAGTGCATCGCGCTTCTCCGGGTGGTCTCGTAGTAGCGATATGCCGCGCGTCGCCAGTTCGCTGAAGTCCTCGCCCAGTTCGTCGCGGATCTCCTGCGGCACGTTCATCATTGCCAGGAAGTTACGCACGCTGCGCCCGCTCATGCCCAGTTGCTTGCCGGTCAATTCGTCAAGCTCATTGCTGCTCATGCCCGGATTGTCGTGGCCCAGGTCGCGCTTGATCTCGCGTAGCGCCACCGCCATCTCATAATCACGCAAGCCGCGCCGCTGGCGGTTCTCCACTACCCGATCGAGCCTGGCCTCGTTGTCGCTCAGTTCCACCACCAGGGCTGGCACGTAGGGCATCTCCAACGCGCTTGCCGCCCGCCAGCGTCGTTCGCCGGTGATGATGCGGAAGTTGCCATCTTCCTGCCGCTGCACGGTAATTGGCTGTAGGATACCTCGCTCGCGCACGCTGGCGATCAGCTCGGCCATGCCGCCCGCCTCGAAATATTTGCGCGGCTGATTGGGATCGGCAACTACGCGGCTGGTCTCGATCAGCTTGGCCCCGGTCAGCGGGCGCGTACCCTCGTCAGGGCTGGCTTCTGCCAACCGCTGCCAGGTACTCTGCGGCACCAGACTCTTGCGTGGCTTGCCACTGCTTCGATCAGCGCTCATCGGCGATTAGCTCCTCGACTATCCTTCCCCTCCCGCCGGGAGGGGTTGGGGAGGGTATACAGGTTAACGCTCATCAGCAATAATCTCCTTAGCCAACGCCTCGTAGCACTTTGCCACCGGGCTGCTCCGCGCATATAGACGCACCGGCACGCCCTGCCCCGGCGCTTCGGCGGCGGCCACTCCGTAGCGAATCACGCTCTTGAACACTCGTCCACTATACACCTGGCTAATCGTCGCCAGAATCTCGCGGTTCAAGTTGCTGCGCCCATCGTACATGGTAGGCAGGATGCCCGTCACCTTCAGGGTTGGATTCAGCGAGCTAATCTCTTTGATCGTCTCAAGCAATCGCGTTACTCCGCGCAGACTGAGCAAATGGGTCTGTAGCGGGATCAACACCTCGGTGCTGGCGACGAAGGCGTTGACCGTCAGCAAGGTCAGGCTGGGCGGACAGTCAATCAGGATGTAATCATAATCCGCCGCTATTGGCGCTAGCGCGTCCTTCAGCACCCGCTCACGAGTATAGTTGTGAATCAGGTCGAGTTCCGCACCAGCCAGATCCAGATTGGCGGGGGCAATCGAAAGGTTCTCTACACTGGTTGGCAGGATCACCTCGCGCATGGTCGCGTCCTTCTTGACGAAGGCGTTGTAGATGGTTTTGGTGATACCCTCTGGGTCGTGGCCCAGCGAGTAGGTGGCTGCTGCCTGGGGGTCGAGGTCAATAATCAGCACCCGCCGCCCCATGGTCGCCAGTTCCGCGCCCAGGTTGACGGTGGTGGTGGTCTTGCCCACGCCGCCCTTCTGGTTGGCGATAGCGATAATCCGCGTGCCACCATCGGCGGCCCGCTTCTGCTTCGCTAGCCTGGGCGCAGGGATGGGCGCAGCATCCGCTGCCCCTTTGTTCGCCGCCTTCGCCTGCTTCGGTTCGCCCGCCGCCATCACCATCGGCGCTGGCCGCGTTTGCGTCACCTTCTCCTGTAGCCAGTTAATCACTTTCCCCTCCGGGGATTTGAAATTTGAATGTACCAAGTGCAAGTGGTCGGATGCGCTTACCAGGCAAGATAACTGGCTCTAGCCATGCTCCGCCGCCCACATTTTGGCATTCGCTTTCAACTTTCAACTTGTAACTTTCAACTGCTCAAGGATACTGAGCGCGTGCCGCAGCCGGTCGCGGTGGAAGCTGATCACGTCTACGTCGCGCTCAATCAGGATGCGGTGGATGGTAGTAAGCCGCAACCCCGCCTCTTGCAGCGCAAGAATGGCTGCGAGTTGCTCCACATCCTCCGGCGTATACACGCGCTGGCGCTGGGGGTCACGGCTGATCGGCAGCCCTAGCTCCTGCTCGATGTTGCGGATCACGCGCGGCGTGGTGATGTAGCCCATGTCGGCCAGCATCGCCAGCGCCTCACCGCTTGTATAGCTTGTCACTTTGCCGTTTGCAATTACCATGGTCCTCATCCGTTGTGTTCCCCTACCGCCCGTAGGGGTTGGGGTGGGTTCGTCAGCCCTATTTTGAGGTGCAAAAGCCGCGCCAGCGCCATGCGGGCTGCTGTAGAACATATTATAACCCAAACTGCGATGTTGTCAAATCGCTGCTACTCTGATTGTATGTTAGCGTACTAACATACTCGCCTGCTATTAGCAGCAACATCGCTGTCAACCCTATTGACAGCACCGCTGTTTTGATGTAATATTGACATCAATGTAAGCGTAACCCAATTATATCAGCTTGCAGCACCGATTTCAACGGTCAACGAGCCTTCAATCTGCAATCCATAATCTGCAATCAGCAATCTGAGGAGCAACGCTCATGGTAAGTCAGTATCAGAAGCTGGCAATGGCCTACTTCCACCCTTCGCTGAAGGAAGACCCCTTCAACCCCGAAGACTCGGCCCGCTTCTTCTTCCAGGGCCACCAGTATAAGGAAGTGCTGAACCTGCTCACCCAGCATATCCTCTGGGGGCGTGGCCTGACCATCGTCTATGGCGACATCGGCCTGGGCAAGAGCAGCCTTTTGAGCGTGCTGCGCCGTCGGGTGATGGGTAATGACCTGTTCAGTAACCTGATCGTCGCCGAGGTACTCGACCCCACTCAGCCCACCGATGCCGAGTTTACCCGTGAGATGCTACGTGCCTTCGGGCAGAAACCGCTGGGCAGCACCCGCAGCGAGCTATCCAACGAGTTCATCCTGTTCTTGCAGAAGGCTGCCCGCGAAGGCAAGGTGCCGT
This sequence comes from Chloroflexia bacterium, assembly GCA_038230695.1. Classification (GTDB taxonomy): domain Bacteria; phylum Chloroflexota; class Chloroflexia; order QHBQ01; family QHBQ01; genus QHBQ01. The sequence continues at coordinate 23,358 of JBBRMT010000002.1, read as the reverse complement.
TGCTGCTGGTTGACGAGGGCCAGTGCCTATCCTACGACGCGCTCGAACGCCTCCGCATATTCTTGAATTACTCGCTAGATGACCATCGTATCCTGCAGATCGTGGTTTTCGGCCAGCTTGAACTGCAGGAGAAGGTTGCCAAGAAGCGCAATCTGGGTAGCCGTGTGCGCCTCACCTGGAACTTGGAGCCGCTGCAAACTGCTGCCGAAGTCAAGGAGCTAATCAATCATCGCCTGCACACCGCAGGGCTAGCCAACAATGTTGAACTGTTCACCGATGAGGCTATCGAGCTAATCACCCGTCACTCTGGTGGCGTTCCCCGCAGTATCGTCAACATCTGTTCGCTCTGCTTCGATGTCGCTCCTCGCCTCGACCGCCGCCGCATAGATGCCGAAGTGGTAAACTATGTGGTCAACAACCTTACCCAGCAGTACCGTGAGCTAAATCAGGCGTAGGAGCAACTGGGTGGACGAACCAAAGACAGAACTGGTCAAGCTCGAACAATCGTCACCTAATCTGGTTGAACGTTATGGCGATGAGGATGTTGCGCTGCAGCCAACTTCACCACTCGTAACTGATGCGCCGCAGAGCAGCCTTGACCCAGCTACCCAGTCGCCTGTCGAGCAACGCAGTAACTTGCCTGACATATCTGCGATGATTGGCCTGATTGCAGGTGTCCTCTCCCTCCTGCTTGCATATCAAACTATACCGGCTTATATCTCCTTGACTACAAACCCAAACGTCGAAGGGCTTGGAAGGTTGGGGGCCGCATTTGGCCTGGGTATCATGTCTCTTGGCTCTATTTTTACCACCCTACCTGGGCTTATCTTTAGCTGGCTAGCCCTTGCCTACCAGAATCAGTCAGATAGTCCTCGCTTTGCTCGGCGAGTTGCTATCATCGCCTTGCTGTTTCAGGCGCCTACCGTCATATTCTTTCTTTACCTCACATTCTTTAGACGGCTATTCGGATAACTGTTCACTCTATATCAACCTTAGCAAACCTATCTACGCCCTTTGTTGGATGCGTGTTTCCTCACTCTTATGCTAGAATGGCGCTGTTTCGCCAACTAGCCCACGAGGAGGGAGATATATGCCACCCACACCTGAGTTTGATTACGTCATCAAGCCTGTGACCGAGACCGACTTGCCCGCTCTGGCCGACTTCATCAACAACCTGGAAGCGCGGGAGCCACGCTATCATGGCAATAGCGTGGCAGAATTGACCCGCCAGTTTCATCAGCCCCAGATGCGACACACCACCTGGTATGTAGCCCAACTGCGTAACGCTGACGGCAGCGTAGGCGCAGTGATTGGCAATGCCGACTTCAGCAAGCGCGACGAGGGCCACACCGCTTGGGGCGAACTGAACGTTCACCCTGATTATCGTATCCACGGTGTAGGACGCACTCTCTATATCAAGATTATGGGGCGAGCAAGGATTAGTGGTGCTACCGCCTTCCGCCTCAATCCCCACCTCAATTCCACCCTTTTGATTGACTACCTTGTGCGGCGTGGCTTTGTGCAGGAGCGTTACTTCTGGGGGATGCGTCTGCCCGCCGCCCAACTAGTAGAGCAACCCCCACTGCCATCCGGCTTCAGCGTGCGTAGCTACCAACCCGGCCAGGATGAGCTGCTAGTCGTCGCTGCGATCAATGGCTCGTTTGCCGAACACTATGGCTACGAACCAACCACGGCGGAGCGGGTGCGCGGCTGGAACGAGCGTCCTGCGTTCAAACCCGAAGGCGTGCTGCTTGCCTTCAGCGGTGATAACCTTGCTGGTATCTGCGTTGCCTCGGTTGGCTCAGAACCGGTCGAGGGTGAGATAGTTGGCGATATTCATTCTCTGGGTACGCTGCCCCCTTACCGTCATCGCGGCCTCGGTCGCGCCCTGTTGCTTATGGGAGTAAACTGGCTGCGCCAGTACGTGCCGATCGTCGAGTTGGGCGTGGAAGGCAAGAATGAAAAGGCGTTGGCCCTATACGCGAGCGTTGGCTTCCGCCAGCAGCGCGGCTAGGTCAATATGATAAAGAATATGTTATAATTAATCTGCTGCCACAATAAAGATTTGGTGCTGTAATTATAATCGCAAAGGATAACAATCATGACAGATAATAACCTGCTCCAACCTCAAACCCCCAACCTTGGCACTCTAATGGCCGTCTTTGCCCACCCCGACGATGAAACCTTCGGCTGCGCTGGCACGATGGCGAAGTACGCAGCCAGCGGCATGAAGGTAGTCCTGGTCTCCGCCACACGCGGGGAGGTTGGGGAGATTAGCGACCTCAGCAATGCCACGCCGGAGACGCTCGGTCAGGCCCGCGAGGGTGAATTGCGCTGCGCTGCGGCGGCAATTGGCGCGACGGACGTGGTCTTCCTCGACTACATTGACGGCCAGGTTGCCAACGCTGACTTTGACGATCTGGTGGGCAAGGTAACGCTGGCAATTCGCCAGTATAAGCCCGATGTAATCCTCACTTTTGGGCCAGAGGGCGCATACGGCCACCCTGACCATGTAACCGTCCATAAGGCGACCACTCAGGCGTGGATAGTTGCTGCCGACCCGGAACCCTATGCTGAACAGTTGAACACCGACATTCAGCCTCACCATGCTGATAAGCTGTACTACTCAGCCATTGGTCGCACCACCTGGATTCAGGGTCTGACGCAGGCAGTGGCGATGGGCCTGCCCCGCGTTGGCTTCCTTAGCGAGAACGCAGAGCAGTTCCGACCAGGGGGCAATGCTGCGCCAGAAGGAGCCGAGTTCGGCGTGCCGGACGAGCAAATTACCACTGCTATTGACATCGGCGATTACGCCCAGCAGAAATATGCCGCCATCCAGTGCCACGCTAGCCAGCTAGCCGCCGACTTCCCTATGCGCTACATCACCGCTGATATGATTGCCCAGGTGATGCGCTATGAGACCTACTCCCGCGTCAACCTTGATGGCAGCATCACTCCTACCAATGGGCCGGATGAGTGGAGCCACGAACTGTAGCAATTTTGAATTGTGAATGTTGAATGTTGAATTAAGCATGAATATGCTTAATTCAACGCCATAGCCCCAAATCATAATTCACAATTCACAATTCAAAACTCAAAATTATGATACTCTCTCGTCAGCCAGTTATCATGCAAGCAGCCGTGCCGCGTGTCGCCGCCTACACCTGGGGTGAAGCACGCGGCACGGCTGCGATGCTTGCGGTGCAAGAGGTAGAAGTCGAGGCGATTACCTATCCCAGCGACGGGCTGCGGGTGAATGGGTTTTTGCTCAAACCGCCCGGTCCTGGCCCGTACCCCAGCCTTATCTTCTGTCGCGGTGGCAGTGGTGAAATGGGAGCCTTGACCAACGCTTACCTCTATCTCTACCTTGCCCGTTACGCCGCCTGGGGCTATGCCGTGGTCGCCTCACAGTATCGTGGCAATGGTGGCAGCGAGGGCCGCGAGGAGTGGGGCGACGGCGACATCCACGACGTGCTGAACCTTATTCCTATCCTCGACGAATGGCCTGCTGCAGATGCAACCCGCATCGGTATCTACGGCTGGAGTCGTGGCAGCATCAATGCCATGTTGGCCTTGTCCCGCACTGACCGCATCCACGCTGCCGCCGTTGCTGGCACGATTGCCGATATTCCTTCTCACTACGCCGCCTTGTCTGCCTCTGGCGTTCCTTACAGCCGATTTCTGCGCGGAGGTAGCGAACCCAACCCCACCCAGCAACGCATACTCAGCCCTATCAATCACGTTAACCAATTCCCCTCTACCAGCCCACTCCTTATCATGCACGGCGCAGCCGATCAACAGATAGAGGCAGAGCAGTCACTGCTCCTTGCCAGCGCATTGCAGAAGTGCGGCCACCCATATCGCCTGCTTATCTTCGAGAATGACGACCATACTATCCGCCAGCATCTACCTGAAGCTGAAGCCCAGGTGGAAAGTTGGCTAAACCGCTTTGTCCGTGATAGGGAGAGCATTTAGGAACACGTGTTCCTGAGAAGTTGAATGTGAAAAGTTGAAGGTTGAAAGTCGGCAATGACGAACGTTAGGAACACGTGTTCCTGAATGCATTATAGCCCGCTCAAGCGCACAACACGTTTTTGCAGAGCTATTGCTCGGTAGGGGCGAACCGTTGTTCGCCCTGGCTGGATATACAATGTTGCGCTTCTTCTTTCCTTGCTCCTACTCCACTGATATGTTATCATAGCGCCACACAACTGCACTGAACACACTCATAAGAGAGGAATACAATAAATGTCCGAGCAAAATAACTCAGCATCCAGCACCCAGCACCCCGCACTCCCCAGCGAAGGCTTGATGGCAGGGGTCAATGTCACCACCCTGGACAATGGCCTCACCATTGTTAGCAAGGAGAGTCACGCTGCACCCGTTGTTACATTCTGGATCTGGTATCGGGTGGGCAGCCGCAACGAGGTTGACGGCATCACCGGCATCTCCCATTGGGTGGAGCATATGCTGTTCAAAGGCACCGAGAAGCTGCGAACTGGCGATGTGCATCGCATCGTCAGTCAGAATGGCGGCACTCTCAACGGTTTCACCTGGCTTGATTTCACTACCTACTACGAGACCCTGCCCTCGGACCGTTATGAGTTTTCCTTGCAGATTGAGAGCGATCGGATGGTCAACGCCCGGGTTGACCCGGAGGATGTTGCCAGTGAGCGCAGCGTGATTATAAGTGAGCGTGAGGGGGGCGAGAATAGCCCCATGTCGTGGCTTGATGAGGAGGTCAGGGCGGCAGCATATAAGGTTCATCCCTACCACCACGACACTATTGGCTGGAAGAGCGACCTACGGGCAATCAACCGTGATGACCTTTATAACTATTATAGAACTTACTATGCGCCGAACAATGCCTTCATCGTGGTGGTGGGCGACTTTGACACTGCTACCTTGCAGCAGCAGGTTAACCAATACTTCGGCAGCATCCCGCGTGGCGCGGAGCCGCCGCCGGTGCGCGGCAGTGAGCCGGAGCAGGAAGGCGAACGTCGCGTTATCGTGGAGCGCCCCGGCCAGGCCGCCTTCTGGATGGCCGCCTATCATGCCTGTGCGGCCAGCGACCCCGATGCCGCTGCGCTCACTATCCTCGAATCGGTACTCAGCGGCGCATCGGCGGTGGGCATGGGCGGCGGCGCTTCGTTTGGCCGCTCGGCGCGTATCTACAAGGCGCTAGTGGACACCCAGCTTGCCGTCTCAGCGGGAGGCGGCTTCACCTTCAATCTTGACCCCGGTCTGTTCAGCTTCAGCGCGATGGCCCGCGATGGAGTCAGCCTAACCCAGATCGAGCAGGCCATGGACGCAGTGATTGCCGAGGTGGTGAACAATCCGGTTAGCGAGGATGAGCTAAAGCGGGCGATCAAACAGACCAAGGCCCAGTTCGTCTACAGCGCAGAGAGCGTCACCAATGGCGGCTACTGGCTGGGCATCTTCGGCATTGTATCCAGCTTTGAGGCGCTTGACCATTATCTCAGCGATCTTGAAGCGGTTACGGTGGCCGATGTGCAGAGGGTGGCGCAGAAATACCTGCGTAATAGCAACCGCACCATTGGCGAGTTCCGCCCCCGGCCAATGACCGCTGAGGATCGTCTACGCATGGCCCAGGCGGAGGCCGCTGCTGCTGCCGGGCATCGGCACTTCAGCAGTGACCCCGACATTGACCTCACCAACCACCGCGATCCGCATCGTGGCTACGCCTTCTACCAATCGCCTGATAGCGATGACCCACATCAGGGCGGGCAACCGCCTGCACCTATGGACCTGTCGGCTGAACCAGCACCTGCAACTCAAACCTCAAACCTCAAATCTCAGACCTCCTCAAAAGACCAGGCGTTGGCGCGGCTGAACGCCGAGCATATCACCCGCCGCGTGCTGCCCAATGGCATCGTGGTAATAGTGTACCCTAAACACGATGTACCCAGCGTAAGCGTGATTGCCAACTTCCGCGCTGGTTCTATATACGAGCAGCCACGGCAAGCCGGGCTTGCCAGCTTTGTTGCTACCATGCTGCGTCGTGGCACCAAATCGCACAGCTTCTCCGAGATTAACGAGCTTACCGACGACCTGGCCTTCAGCGTGGGGGCGGGCAGCGGGCGGCACATGGCCGAGGTAGGCGGCAAGTCGCTACGCGAGGATTTTTCCACCCTGGTCGGGCTAATTGCCGAGATGCTCACATCTGCAACCTTCCCGGCTGAGGAGATCGAGAAGGTGCGTGGCAACCTGCTCACCGGCTTGAAGGAGCGGGAGAATGATACCGGCAGCGTGGCGGGGCGCAAGTTCAATGAGCTAGCTTATCCCGCCAATCACCCCTACCACTACAGCAGCTCAGGTTACATTGAGACAGTCAGCCAGATCAGCCGCGATGATATGCTGGCATTCTACCGCGACTATTATCGCCCCGACACCACCACAATCGTCGTTGTGGGCGACATTGAGCCAGGGGATGCGCTTACGGAGCTACAGAAGGCGCTAGGAGGCTGGAGCGCGTCGGATTCGACTGTAGACAGGCCACAGAACACAGTTCCCGATGTTGAGCCTCTCAGGGGCGCACAGAAGGCAGTCAGCGAGGTGGCGGGCAAGACCCAGGCCGACATTCTGCTTGGCTTCCCCAGCATCCCCCGCAAGCACCCCGACTACATCCCACTGTCGTTGGGCAACTACATCCTGGGGCGGCTGGGCCTTTACGGGCGGCTGGGCGAGAACGTGCGCGACCGACAGGGGTTGGCCTATTACTGTATTAGCAGCCTGGAAGGTGGCTTCGGTCAGGGCGCGTTTGTGGTGCGAGCCGGGGTCAACCCGGTTAACGTGGATAAGGCCATCGCCGGTATCCTGGAGGAGATGAACAATATCCTCACCACCCGTCCGGTTAGTGAAGAGGAACTGAGCAACACCAAGAGCTACATCACCGGCAGCCTGCCGTTGCAACTGGAAACCGGAGCGGGCATTGGCCGCCTGCTGCTGGATATCGAACTTTACGAGCTGGGCGACGATTATGTGCGCCGCTACATCGAGCAGGTTAGTAACCTGACGGTCGCGGACATCGAGACGGCGTTGCAGCGCAATCTCAGCGCCGATAATTACGTGTTGAGCATTGCTGGCAGCTTCGAGCAGGAATAAGCAAGGGGCGGGGCGATGAGGCGCGGAGAGAACGAGGAGTAATAAATGGATGCCATAACGCTTATAAATAGCTGGCACGATTTCTATCTTGGCCTTGCTGCTGCCGCAGCAACCCTGGTTGGGTTGCTGTTCATCGCTGTGTCCCTCAACATTGATGTTATTAGCGATAAGAGCAACCACCTGCGCGTGCTAGCGTCTGGCACGCTGACCAGCTTCGTCTTCTTGCTAATTTACGCATTCCTGTTCCTTATTCCTGGGCAGGGTACTTCGATTGGCATCTCGCTCATAATCACTGCGGCAGTCGGATTGCTAAACATTCTACGGCAAGCTCAAACTACTGTTCGCAACCCAGCTTACAAGTCAACTGCCAATCAGGGTTCTGCTTACATCGCCCGTCAGCTATTCTGGCGCTTCATCATTACCAGCATTGGCTACGCTTCTGTCGTCGTCATTGGTATTCTGGCTCTGATCGGTTATCTTGACGCGCTGTACTGGCTGGTAGGAATCTTCATCACCTTGTTGATTACTGCCTTGATTACCGCATGGGAGTTGCTGCTGGCAGTAGGTCGTGATAAGCGTGAAGGCAATGCTACCAGGTTGTAGCCTGCTGACCCAGGCTGGTGACAGGAGCTAAGGAACACAGACGATGAGCGGGACAATTTCCTCGACAATTACTCAGACGACAACTACGGCATTGACCTTCAGCCAGCAGCTCAACCTCTGGCATGATTTCTACATCGTGCTGGGTGGCGCGGCGGCGACGCTAGTAGGTTTGCTGTTCATCGCTATCTCCCTTAATGCCGAGCTTATCACCAATCGGACACAAGCGCCACTGCGGGCAGTTGCCAGCAACACTTTCATCAGCTTCCTGCTGGTGCTGGTCTACGCACTGTTCCTGCTTTTCCCCAATGATAATGTGGGAACAGTTAAAGGCACGGTGTTGGGCATCTCGCTGATGGGGGCGGTTCACGTATTGCATCAGGCTTACATCGCCTGGGGAGGCAAGGGGCATCACATCAGCCTTCTTACCATGCTCCGCCGCTTCATCCTGCCCTCGTTTGCCTATATCTTTATTATATACGCCAGCCAGCAGCTAACCGATAGCGATTCAAGTTCTTTGTACTCGCTGGCAGTGGTGTTTATCGTGCTGCTGGGGACAGCCACATCATATGCGTGGGATTGGCTGATCGGCGTAGGGCAGAACAAGGGCGACAGCAAGATCGCCGCGCTGGTGGTGCCAACTGAGGGTGAGCAGGAGAAAGCTGAACCCGCGCCAGTTACATCAGCAGCCCAGGAACACAGCTGATGAGCAGTGAGCAGGTCGCGCAGTTCGCTTAGTGATTGGCACGTGGGCGAACTTCTACATTCCGTTCGGCACGGCGGCGGTGACACTGGCTGCTTTTTCTCGCTCTCTCGATCAACCTTGATACTATTACCAATCCGCGCCACCGCGACTTGCGGGCGCTAGCGGTCAATACCTTTGTCAGCTTTCTCTTTCTGCTGCTGATTGCGTTCATCTACCTACTGCCTGCGCCAACTCCGCCACTCTGGGGCTGGCTACTTATCCTCACTAACCTGATCAGCGTGGGCCGCGTGATCGTGCAGGGATTGATTGCTTACCGTACTAAGGATCGTACCCTCGGCAGCGGGCGCATCATCCTTCGCTTCATCCTGCCCGGCCTTGGCTACGCCCTGGTCATCCCGTTGGTTTTGCCGGTGGTGGATGGTGATTATAGCTGGTTGTACTGGCTGGCGGGTTTGTTCCTTATCCAGCTTGGCCTCGCGGTTACCAGCGTGTGGGATTTGATGCTGATCGTGGGCCGCGACAAGCGCAGCAGCGCAACGTAAATGCGGCTCTGCCCATCAACAGGCAGAGCCGCATTTTGATTTGCTTGAGTGGGGTTGAATGGAAATCTCCGGAGGGTGAGCTATGGGCTAGATAGAAAATCAGAAGTTACGTAGTCATATACCAAAGTCATGCCGAGTCTGCTATTAGCCTAACATTATACCAACATACCAATATAACAGCATATTGGTATGTTGGTGGCAATAAAGGGTGATGAGCAATAAGTCAAAGGGTGACAGCAATAAGCATTATGGGCTGGTACTTTGATGGGTTCGCTATTACTGCCAGGCCTTGTTTGATTGGCTAGCAGGGCTAGCCCGCAAGAATCAAGAGCAGGATTATAGGTCGCCCAACTTTGGCACAAGCTGCCCGTCCTTGTAGGCTTTCTGCAGGCCGAGTAGGTCGTGCAACTTATCCCTTAGGCGTTGGGCCAGTTCCTTCTCCTCGTATAGCCGCTCTAGCAGCGATTTAGCGAAGTCGGGGTCGTTCATTAGCTCCATCATCACCTCGCCGCATACCCGCAGGTAGGTGCTACGATTGATTTTCAGTCCATCGTATGCGCGAGTCTTGCTGTTGATCTTCGATAGTTGTTCATCGAGAGGAATCAGCTGGTGTGGGTAGTAATAAACGGCGATCTGCTTCAGCCGCTCCGCTCCGCGCATCGCCCGATCGTCGGCAATATCATCCTCTACCTGGCGGCGGGGACGCGGGTTGTCGTCAAATTCAAACATTTAGGTTATTCCTTCCTTCCGATAAGATCATATTAGACGGTATGGGTAAATATAATATCACTCTATGGGTTGGTTGCCTATGTTATTATACCAGCAAATTAGCATATAGGCCAATCGGCTACCAGCGAGGTTGGTGGATTCATTCTTGCAGATACGCTGCCCACTTGCAATCTTGCATTGCTTTTGATATAGTGCAGGTGGTACTTTGGTGTCAGATATTTCCCCAATAAACAAATATGTAACGAAGTGGTGATGATTTGTCTTCGATGCCAGTATAAAAATGATGACGAAACCCGGATTTGCTTGCTGCAGCCAGCCCACCGCCATGCTGCTATTGAAGCGCGACTAAACGCAATAACCCTACATCAATTCAGGCATGAGGCAGAGAGGGCATCAGAAGCGCTTAAGTATGCTCGTTGCAAGCAGCAACTACTAGCAAACGGTTCGCGATAATCTGTGTTATAATATTAGCCTAATAGTAATTGCCCAGGGTTCAGCAAGCCCTCATCCTTATTAGCTCCCTATCATCACTCCCGCTTACCCACCTTGCTGTAATCCTTCAAGATCTTACGGATTGCCCATCTGATGATATGCTTCAACTGTAACACGCGAAACCGCGAGGCCGCACTTATTTGTATAAGCTGCGGCGAGTCGCTGCGTGCGCCACGGGCGAAGCTCTACCTCGACCGCGCTGAAGCGGACATCAATCGCTCGAATTTTGAGCAGGCTGCTGCGAACGTGACCCAGGCCGACAATGAGATACTGGCGTTGACTAGCGAAGAGCGCGAGAAGTATCTATTTAATGCACGCGCCTTCTGGCTGCAGGGCTGTATTTACTATAGCAAAGGCATGGTGCGTGAGGCAAAAGCCGAGTTGCTTCTAGCGCAAAATAACCTGGAGCAACGAACTGGCGGGCGGGCTTTGTTCGCCGATGTGCTAAATAAGCTGGGCAATGTAGTCTATTATGAGGCGCAGATGGATGATGCGATTGCCTACTATCAGCGCAGCATGGAAGTGGCGCTGGCGATTGGCGCATACAACGTGACCACCAGGGTGACCAGCAATATTGGCAACATCTACATACTACGCAACGAGATCGAGGCGGCCACCGCTTTCTACAAACTTGGGCTGACTTATGCCGAGCGCAGCGGCGACCCTAACGATCTGGCGGCGGCTTATCGCCCGTTGATCTGGTTGCACCGCTATTACGGCCCTTACAGCCTGGCGCTCGACTATGCTGATCGGGCGCTGGCTCTACGTGGGCAGGTTACCAATCTTGAGGCCCGCTGCCGCGTAACCGCTGAGGCAGCCGGGGCTTATGCCAAGTTTGGCGACCTTACCCTGGCGGAGACCTACCTGCACGAGGCATACGAGCTTGTGCAGCATACTGGCGATCGCGTGTCTGAAGGGGCGGTTGCCAGCAATCTGATTGACCTGGTGCGTAGCGCTAGTGACCCCGATGCCTGGTATATCCAGGCAATTCGTAGCCTCAACTCCTACCTCAGTGACCCCTTGTGGAAAAGTGAGTTTGCCTTGCAAATGGCAGTATATTACATCACCCGCAAGGAGCAAACTTATATCCGCCGCCACTTGCAGTGGCTGAAGGATAATTGGCCGCACCTGGTTGAAGAGGGCGAAGAGGACACCCTGATCAGTCAGGCGTTGGCATTGCTGTACACCGCGCTGGGCCAGTGGGATGAGGCAGCCACACAGTTCCAACTCTTGATCAACGACCCCGCCAACCTGACCCCGTATGAAATGGCGGCTACGCTGGAGGATTATGCCGCAATGCTAATGAACCGCGCCCATAGCGACCCTGACCCTGCCAATTATGCTAAGGCAGATGATGCGTTGGAGCGGGCCACCAGGCTCTATCGCCAGCTTGAGCTGCCGCGCCGAGTGGCGGCTGCCGAGGCGTTGCGCGGAAGTGTGGCAATGCTCTCCAGCGCTTCATAGCATTGAACCTATTAAATCAACATCAATCATAAAGTAGACCAACCCTCTAAAGCGACCAAATGCCAGCAAGGATATATTTCAAGTTGGTGGATAACTGTATTGACAAAGCAGCAGAGTTGTGGCATTATATTAGTATTGCTGTACTAGCTCTATCTATGAGAATGTGGTTGTCGTAATAGAGCGTTGTGGCAGAGAATAGCAGAAGGTTTGAAGGCTATAGGAGAGATGACAATGGCAGTCTTCGATATGGGGTTCTGCGTGTGTGCAATTCCGTTCGGGTTAATTGGGCTGCTGCTGCTGGCATTGGTGTCGAGCAGAAAGAGCCTAAAGCGGGAGCTTGACGAGCTTAATGAAAGGTTGGCTGAAGTAAAGGCCAAGCAGCAGTATAACGATGGCAACCTGCTTTATCTCGGCCTCCTCGCCCTATTGCTCGTGCTGCCATTCCTCACCCTTGCTGAGTTGATTATGCTAGGCAACCCTTTAGTCAGCCAGGTAACATAGGGTGCGTATTACTTTCTTGTCACAGCAGCTTTCAATGGTGAATAACGTCTGCCCTGGTAGGTTATGCAAGATACTGACGCTCATCCCCAATTAAGCTGCCTGGAAAATCCCGCCATATGTGGTATAATGTAAGCACGGCACGGCTATTTGGCCGTGCCGTAATGCGTTGGGAGCCACTTATGAGCATGGAAAATACCGAAGTAGTAAGGATGCGTTGCCCAACCTGCGAACGCCGCCTGGAGGTGCCGACCAACATCAAGTTCGTGGTCTGCACCCGCTGCGGCAGCGAGTATAGTGTCAACAAGCAGGGCGGCACACTTACTCTTACCCCTTATCTCGATCAGGTACAGGAGTTGAACGAGCAGATCGTGCGGGCGGAGCAGGTTCAGGCAGGCGGTTGCGCCAATCTAACCTTCACCTCGGTGGGCCTGGGGTTGCTGGTGTTCTTTATCTTCGGCATGATTGGCCTGTTCTTCAATCGGCTGGCGCTCGGTTGCCTGGTGGGTTGGGCGCTGGCGGTGATCATCATCGTGGCGGGCTTCTCGCTGGCGGGCCGCTACGTCAACCGCAACCAGATGGGCCTCGACCAGTTGCAGCAGGCCCGCGAACGCGTCACTCACGATATTAGCGATGAACCTGCCGCTGCTGGTGATACGAACATACCTGCGCCTGACGTACAGGAGGGAAGCGCGTGATTGACCTTGATGCCCGCGACCTACCCGCCCGCGATGCTTACCGACTGATGATTGGCATCATCGTCCCCCGTGCCATCGCTTTCGTCTCCACCATCAGCCGCGACGGAACGCTTAACCTCGCGCCGTTCAGCTTCTTCACCGGGGTTGGCTCGAATCCGCCGATGCTCTGCATCTCGATGATCTACCGTGATGGCGAACCGAAGGATAGCCTACGCAATATCATTGATACCGGCGAGTTCGTGGTCAACTCGGTTAGCTATGAACTGGGCGAACGGATGAACCTCACCTCTGGCGAATACGCGGCGGATATTGATGAGTTCGACCTCTCCGGCCTCACCCCCGTACCCAGCCTCAAGGTGAAGCCCCCGCGAGTAGCCGAGTCGCCGACCAGCCTGGAGTGCGTTCTGCACCAGGTGGTAACGGTTGGCAACGCGCCTAAGCAGGTGGGCATTGTGATTGGCGAAATCGTGCAGTTCCGCATCCGCGAAGATTTGTACGACAATGGGCGGGTCAACCCCCATACGCTGGACGCGATCGGACGCATGGCGGGCGATAGCTACTCCACTACACACGAGATATTCGAGATGAAGCGACCAAAGTAGAAAGGAAGCCGCCACTATGGACGAAACCCTCGCACCAGCGCCGCTGATCGAATTGAAGACCGATCGCGATGCGCTGATTATGACTGGCGACTTCGCCGCCTTCAGTCCGGCGGCGATGTTCGACTACTGGACCAAGCCGGAGTTGCTGACCCAGTGGTGGCCGCCAGTGGCGGAGGTAGAGCCGCGCAATGGTGGGGCTTACCATCTCACCTGGCCTGAGCCAGACTGGCACCTTCGCGGCCACTTCACCGACTTCGAGCCAGGGCGCAGCGTGGCCTTCACCTGGAAGTGGGATCACGAGCCGGACACGCCCACCCGTGAGGTAGAAATCACGCTGCACGACCGAACCGATGGCGGCTGCCGCATCACCATTATTCACGGCCCCTACAACGAGTCGGAGCGCGACCAGAAGGACCGCGCCAGCCATGTCGAGGGCTGGCAGTATTTCTGCGGCAAACTGCAAGGGCTGCTGCCAACGAACAGCTGAATAAAATCAGATTAAGGGCCAGTAGTTGTCGTCTGCATCACGGGCGGTGTCGCTACCTCGGTCGGCTGGGGAGTGCTGACTGGAGTGGTTGTACCAATTGGAACTGGGGTACAAGAAGAACTATTTTGACCGCATTGTGCGGACAAAAACTGCCTTGTGGCAATATCGAATACGACGGTTGCACCACCGGATAGCAGTGGGCCAATCTGATTAGGGTCCGCTTGTGCAAGCATAAACTGAGTGCCTGTCACCGATGTAATCTCGACCGCGCCTACTTTTATGGGCGTAAGATAGACATCTGGATCGGTCTTGGAGAACATGAAGTTCGGGGCATCGTAAATGAGGATCACCCCTTGATTGGGATCCCCGTCTGACTCCACACCTGAAGCAATGCTTACCACCTGCCCGCCCACAGTTGTTCTCCAACATGTGTAAAGAACGTAAGTATAACCACCGACATGATCGCAAGGCATTAGGGAGTCCATTTGGAGAGTTGGCGAAGGCTGAGGTATGACGGTTAGCGGCGCTCCAGGTGTCCAGGTTGGGGCATGGGTTAGAGCAACTTTAGTAGCAAGGCAATCCAGGTGGCGCTTAATTTCCGCGTCACCAAGCGCATGATCCCCATCTGGTGGATCTTGAACGTATATCATACAATTAGCATCCAGGGTGGGTGTAGGATCGATCTCGCTAGCAGCAGGGGTTGCTGCCAGATTGAAAGAGGTTGCCGTATGGGAGGAGTCAGCTAGTTGGCTATTCTGATCACAAGCAAACAAAACGGCCAGGATAAGAGCAACCGCAAGGCTAGCGAATATAAGGCTAAGATTCTGGCCCCTCTCTGGCTGACTCTTCATAAGTTAGCCTCTTCAAGTACATTTTAGAAGCGGGGCGCGTGTCCAAGTACGCAATACTAGATTCATTACAATTCTCATGGCGTTGGGGTTGGGTGAGGCGGAGTAGCCGCTTCACTGCTGGTTGAAGTTAGGAAAGTTGCCCGACATCAGTAGCATGGCGAACAGCCGCCAGGCGTTGTTGTAGTAAGGACTAGCGCTGGTATCCTTGCTGGCTACCACCGCATCGAAAGCTTGCTGCGGGGTACTCTTCACCGTGCCGTCGGCCTGACCGCACTTTACGCCACTGAGGCTGGTGGCCGCCCAGATGGCGCTTGCGGCGTTGGCGTTGAAGAATGGTGCGGCGTAGGTGTTGGGGCTGGTGCCATCCATTTTGTATTCAGCTTTGATGCTGTCCACCCCCACGCTGGCGAAGAAGCTACCGATCTCGTTCATGATGGTCTGCGCCCGCGCATCTTTGAACCAGGCGTGGTCTACCGCAACCCGCCAGGCGAAGCGTGCGCCATCCCAGCCGAAGTTCATGTAGCTATCGGCCTGCCAGCTTACCTTTTGCGGGTCGCCCGCATAGGTGTTCCAGTTGGATACCAGATGGGCGCAGTTGCCCGCCTTGCTCTGTACCACGCTGGCAAGTTCGTAGTTGCGCTTGATCACATTATCCCAGTTGGCTGCATCGTTGGTAAACTTACCGAACACCTTGTAGTAGGCGGGCGCGAAATAGGATAGGTTGACGATGCCCTGGGGATAATCGGCGCTGATGCTCCACTGGTCGCCGGGCATTAGCTCGTAGCCGGGGTTGTTGTCCAGCCCACCGTTGTTGCTTTAGCCCGGTGTGTCCACTTCGTAGTTATATATTGCCTTAATCATGCTGCTTGCCGCGCTGCAATAATCAATATGGTTGGGGCTGGCAGGCCATACGCCTTGTCGCACCTTGGTGCAGGCGTTGACCAGGGCCATCGCAATATCCTCATCAGCATCGGTCGCACCGCCAGTACCTGCGCGGGTGCGGTCGGCAGCTATGTGCCAATCCATCAGCCCATGCTTGTCCAGATAATCAGCAGTGAACAGCCACAGTCCATCGAGCGTGGCCTGGTCATCCAGGACTGAGGCGAACATCATGCCATAGCCCTGGCCCTCGGAGGTGGTGGATTGCATATCAACGCCGCCCATCACTCGCAGGCGCGGCGCGGCTCCTGCGTTCTGCGCGGTGATCATGGCCGCCTTCCACTCGTGCCAGGCGGTATCAATATCCGCCTGCGGGAACTTGATGTTGGTCGGCTGGTTGTATGGGTATTTGCTTGCTACAAGCACAGTTGCTCCTCCATTCGCGGATGCGGTAGGCGCACCCCCAGTTTGCGATGCGGTGTTGCTCTGTTGTGACGTAGGCGCACTCTGGCCTGGCTTCCAGACAAGCGCGATTATGCCAACGACAATCAGAACTGCGACCAAACTTGCCAGTTGTAGCCATCTTCCCCGCTTCATTATAGCTGCCCTCCTATGCGTTGATTGGGTTCGGAGCTATTATAGCACATCTGTGGGAACGCTCCCACACCCAAACATCTTCTTGATGGCAAGTTGAGGTAAGCACAAAGATGGGGCGAATCATCGTTCGCCCCAGGCTGAAATATGCGACCCGCCTGCTTCGCACCTCTAATTTATATACCCACCGTAGTGTATGCTGGCGGCGGGGGTGACGAAGGTATCTTGCCTATCACCGGACGACCGCGCAAGCCATCCCTGAGTACCAGTAGCAGGCCGCCGAAGACGAGTATGGCGACGAAGATGTTGAGGATGGTTACGACTTAACCGAACCTCCTTTGCTTTCGTACCCAGGCCACACGTCAACACCGCTAATCGGGCTACATAGCCCGCTAGTTTGCCAGTTACCTTCGCTGGCTGATACTTATTGTAGCACATTTTTGACAATGGTGGGATTGAGCTAAAGTATAACTACCGATACAGATGTTGCTGTTTGATATATTCGACCACAACATCGGGCGTTTGATAGCGAATTGGCAAGCCTGCCCCGACTCGTTCGCGCAGCGCAGTAGCGGAGATGTCGAGCAGCGGACCATCTTCGAGCAGTAGCACCCGTTCACGGGCAGTGGGCAAGCGAGCTACCAGCGCGTCAATGTCCAGCTTGTTGCCTGGGCGAGGTGAGGCCATCATGTATGCCAGTTCCAGCACTTCTGCGGCCTGATACCAGTCGGGCAGCCGTCGCAGCGCATCGTAGCCGATGATGAAGTATAGCTCGGCAGCGGGATACTCGACCTTGAGCCGTTGCAGCAGGTGGACGGTATATGATGGCCCTGGTTGCAAGTCAAGGGTGGTTACAGCGAAGTGGGGGTTGTCGGCAATTGCAAGTTCAACCATGCGGAGGCGGTGTTCGGGCGCGGCGCTCTGTCTCCCTTGCTTGAGCGGATTGCCGTAGGCGGGGGCGAACAGCACGTAGTCCAACCCTAGCCGCACCCTCGCCTCCTCGGCAATTGCCAGGTGCGCGTAGTGGGGCGGGTCGAAGGTGCCGCCGATAATGCCCAACTTACTCATGAGGGCAGCTTAATCTCAATAGTGGGGGACTCGCCGCGCAGAGCCACGGCAATTTGCGAGGCGACATTACTCCCTGGTCGGATCCAGTATACCACCCGCAACTGCATCCGCACTCCTTCGATGCTGACCACGTTCGTCTCCGGTGAGGGGTTGGTGGCTACCTCGTCAAAGCGATTTAGCACGGTGTTCACCTTGCCGACCATCTGCTCCAGCGTTTGCGTAGTGGTGCTGATTTCCACCACCTGACGTTGCAGATTGTAGGCGCTCTGGTTGGTGACAACCTCGGTGAAGACCGTGGCGTTGGGGACAATCACCTGGGTGCCTTCCTCGGTACGCAGCAGAGTGGTGCGTAGCTCGATGCTCTGCACCGTGCCAGTAACTTCCTTTACAGTGATCACATCGCCAATCTTGAATGGACGCTCGATCAACATATAGATGCCGGAAACGAAGTTGCGTAGCACGTCCTGAAGGGCAAACGAGATGGCGATGCCAATTGCACCAACCAGGGTGAGCAAGCCATTCCACTCCACCCCGAAGATGGGCAGGATGAAGACTGCGCCCAGCAGCACCACGCCGATTGTCACCAGGTTGCCAAGCAACGCGGCCACGTTGACACTGATGCGACCGCGCTTCGCCAGCCGCAGCAGCAATCCCTTGCTGAAGCGGGCCAGTAGCAGCACCACTGCCAAGAGCAGCACTGCTCGTACAATATTAAGCAGGAAGTTTGTCTGGTCAGGATTAAGAGGAAGCATAGGGATATTATACCATCTTCAGCGGGTGATGGATAAATCGTAGGGGCGGGCGGTGGCCCGCACTGGTGCAGCGCCAACAATGCTGGTTTTACCGCATCACAAGCGAATGGGTGTTATACCATAGACGTTGCCCTCAAGCGGAAGGGCAGGCCAAAGCCCACCATTCCGCAAATTTCCTCAGTCCGCAGTCCTCAGCAGTTGGCGCAGCACGTATTGCAGAATACCGCCGTGCTGGTAGTAGAGCGCCTCCTGCGGTGTATCAATACGTAGGGTGGTGGTGAACTCGAAAGTCACACCATCCTCACGGGTGGCGCGGACCTTGATCTTCTGCCCGCCCGTGAAGTCGGGGCGCATGATCGTATCTTGCAGACCGCTGATGTCGAACGTCTCTTTGCCGGTGAGACCGAGGTGGGAGGCGTTTTCCTCGCTGGCGAACTGCAAGGGCAGCACGCCCATGCCGATCAGGTTGGAGCGGTGGATGCGCTCGTAGCTCTCGGCAATCACCGCCTTGACCCCCAGCAGGTATGGCCCTTTTGCCGCCCAGTCGCGGCTGGAGCCGGAGCCATATTCCTTGCCGCCCAGCACAATCAGCGGCGTGCCATCGGCCTGATACTTCATCGCCGCATCGTAGAGGGGCATCACTTCGCCAGTCGGCAGGTAGATGGTAAAGCCGCCCTGGGTGTCGGGGGCGAGGCGGTTACGTAGCTGCACGTTGGCGAAGGTGCCACGCGCCATTACCTCATGGTTGCCGCGCCGTGCGCCGTAGCTGTTGAAGTCCTTCGGCTCGATGCCATGTTCGATCAGGTATTGCCCTGCCGGGCTGCTCTTCTTGATGCTGCCCGCAGGCGAGATGTGATCGGTGGTCACACTGTCGCCCAGCACGGCCAGCGCCCGCGCCCCGCTGATGTCGGCGATGCTGGTGGGCGCATCGCGGGTCATGCCCTCGAAGTAGGGTGGATTACGCACATAGGTGGAGTCCGGCTCCCACTGGAACAGTTCGCTGGCGGCCACATCGAGCGCGTTCCAGCGTTCGTCGCCCTTGAACACATCGCCATAGCTCTTGCGGAACATATCGGATTGCAGCGCCTGCTCGATCACCTGATGCACCTCCAACTGCGTCGGCCACAGGTCGCGCAGGTAGACCGGCTGACCTTGACTACCCTCGCCTAGCGGCTCGTGCAGCAGGTCAATGTCCATCCGACCCGCCAGCGCGTAGGCGACTACCAACGGTGGCGACATCAGGTAATTGGCCCGCACCTCCGGGTTGATACGCGCCTCGAAGTTGCGGTTGCCTGATAGCACCGAAACAACCACCAGGTTGCCCTTGTCCACCGCCTCGGAGATCTCGGTGGGCCGCGGGCCGGAGTTGCCGATGCAGGTGGTGCAGCCATAGCCGACCGTGTTGAAGCGCAACTGGTTGAAGTAGGGGGTCAGGCCCGCCCGATCGAGATAGGCAGTAACTACCTTGGAGCCGGGGGCCATCGAAGTCTTGACCCAGGGTTGGGTGTTCAGCCCTAGCTCAACCGCCTTCTTCGCCAGCAGCCCTGCGCCCACCATCACCGAGGGGTTGGAGGTATTGGTGCAACTGGTAATTGCGGCAATCACGACCGAGCCATGGTCGAGTTCGTATTCGCCGCTCTCCAGCGCCACCCGTACCGCGCTGGGCGGCTCTAGCTCGGTCTGCTCCGGCATGGTCGCAGTCTGGCCGCCGCCCTCGCCGACGAAGCGTTCAACCTGCTGGCGCGGGTTCTTCAGCCCGCCTGGACTGATGATCGTCTGCAACGCGCCCTCGAAAGATTGCTTGGCCTCGGATAGCAGCACCCGATCCTGGGGGCGCTTCGGCCCAGCCACGCTGGGCAGCACCGTGCTGAGGTCGAGTACCATGGTATCCGTATACTCCGCCTCTGGCGAGTCGGCGGTATGGAACAGCCCCTGCTCCTTGCAATAGGCTTCGACGAGCGCGACTTGCTCCTCCGCCCGCCCGGTGAAGCGCAGATAACGCAGCGTCTCCGCATCAACGGGGAAGATGCCGCAGGTTGCGCCATATTCGGGGGCCATGTTGGCGATGGTGGCGCGGTCGGCAATTGGCAACGCGGGCAGGCCGGGGCCGTAGAACTCCACAAACTTGCCCACTACCCCCTTGTGGCGCAGCATCTCGGTGACGGTCAGCACAAGGTCGGTGGCGGTTGTACCCTCCGGCAATGCCCCCTCCAGACGGAAGCCGACTACCTGGGGGATGAGCATGGAAACTGGCTGACCAAGCATCGCTGCCTCAGCCTCAATGCCGCCCACCCCCCAGCCCAGCACGCCCAGGCCATTTATCATGGTGGTATGTGAGTCGGTGCCAACCAGGGTATCGGGGTATGCTTGCGGCAGGCCACCTTCGCCCGCTCCCTCGTTGGTGAAGACCACGCGGGCGAGGTATTCGAGGTTGACCTGGTGGACGATGCCGGTTTCTGGCGGCACCACCTTGAAGTTCTTGAACGCCAGTTGCCCCCAGCGCAGGAAGGCGTAGCGTTCGCGGTTGCGCTCAAACTCGAAATTGGAGTTGATCAGTAGCGCCGCTTCGGAGCCATAGGCATCCACCTGCACCGAGTGGTCAATTACCAGTTCGACCGGCTGCAACGGATTGATGCGCTTGGGGTCGCCGCCCAGCGCGGCCATTGCGTCGCGCATCGCCGCCAAGTCTACGACCACCGGCACGCCGGTGAAGTCCTGCAACAACACGCGGGCGGGGGTGAAGGCAATCTCGTTATCGGGGGTGGCGCGAGGCGACCACTGCGCCAGGCAGCGGATGTCGTCGGCGCTAACATTTAGGCCATCTTCGGTACGTAGCAGATTTTCGAGCAGGATACGCAATGCGAATGGCAGGCGATTGGGGTTCATGCCCGCCTGGGCGATCGAGTCGAGGCGGAAGATTTCATACTGGCGGTTGCCCACCGTCAGGGTAGCACGAGCGTTAAAGCTATTAGTCATCATTGACTCCTTTTTCAAAAGTGAGCGGTACACCTTGCGGGCGCGATTATAATTGTAGCCCCCTTTAGTGGCTGCGTCAAGTTGCCCGCTGCGCTGAGGTGTGCGTCACATTCTTGCAACGTATGTGTGGCGTAGGGGCGGATTGCGTCCGCCCTGGTTGGATATGCAAAAACGTGACGCGCACCCGCTGCGCTGTTGGATGTAGAAACTTGTGTTATAATCAATGCAGCAGTTTCTTTCAACCACTAGAGGCGAGTTATTATGCTTGATGATGTTACCATGAACAACCTTACCGTAGCACTAAGCATTGCAATTGGCGCGGAGTATGTCCATTGCGACGATCTGGTGCAGTGGGGCCACGATGCCAGCGACGGCTTCGCCTTGCCCGCAATTGTGGTCGAACCAGCGAATACCGATGAGGTTGCCGCAGTGGTGAAGCTGGCGGGAAAGTTCGGCTTGCCGATAGTGACGCGAGGAGCGGGCAGCGGGTTGGCGGGTGGGGCAGTCTCCATTGGCGGATTGGTTCTCAGCCTCGCCCGCCTCAATCGCATCGTCGAGATTGATGCTCCGGCAATGACCGTCACGGCCCAGGCTGGAGTGGTAACTGGCGATTTGCAAGCGGCGGTCGAGGCGCAAGGGCTGTTCTATCCGCCCGATCCCGCCAGCCTTAGTTGGTGCAGCATCGGTGGCAACGTTGCAGTCAACGCAGGCGGGCCACGAGCGTTGAAGTATGGTATGACCCGTAGCTACGTGCTGGGCATGACCGTGGCGTTGGCCGATGGGCAGGTGTTGCAGCTGGGTGGCAAGGCACACAAGCAGGCTTCTGGCTATGCCCTGATGCACCTGTTCATCGGTGCGGAAGGCACGTTGGGCATTATCACCGAAGTGACGCTACGGCTGCTGCCCAAACCGCCGGTGCGAGCCACGCTAACCGCCCTGTTCACCAGCCTCGATGCGGCATCCAATGCGGTCACTGCTGTGTTGCACAGTGGCATTCTACCCTGCACCATCGAACTGATGGATCATGCCACCCTGGTCGCGATCGAAAACTTGCTGCACCTCGGCCTGCCCCAGAACGCGGGCGCAATGATGCTGGTGGAGCAGGATGGCGGCGAGGTGGGTGCTGTGCTGGATGAGTTGCGGCGGGTGCAGGCAGCCTGCGAGGCGCACGGTGGGCAGCAGGTGGAGATTGCCACTGACGAGGTGGAACGTGCCAGGCTGTGGCTGGCGCGGCGCAACGTCTACAACTCCATGGTGGCCGCCGCCCCTAACCTATATGTCGAAGATGTGGTGGTGCCGCGCTCGACCATCCCCCAGATGGTGGCACGGGTGGAGCAAATCGCTGCCGCCACTGGCGTGAAAATTGCGGTGGCCGGTCATGCCGGAGACGGCAATGTGCATCCCTGCATCCTGTTCGATGCTAATGACCCTGACCAACTTGCTGCCGCCAAACTTGCCGAGAGCCAGATCGTCCGTGCTGCGTTGGAGCTTGGGGGGATGATCTCTGGCGAACACGGGGTTGGCAGCCTGAAGCGGCCTTATCTCGAAGCCGGGGTAGGCGCTGCCGCACTCGACCTTATGCGTACCCTCAAGCGCACCCTCGACCCATACAACTTGCTCAACCCCGGTAAGGTGTTGCCTGATGAGATCACGCCAGCCTGAACCCATGCGCCCGCACCGTAACGATAATTTGCAGCTGCGGCTCCAGCAGGGCCAGGCGTTCACGTACCCGCTTTACCACTGCGTCAATCGCCTCGTCGCTCACCCCCTCACGTTCGTAGTGCGACCATAGCTCTTTGGCAATATCGTCGCGGGTGAACACTCGGCCAGGGGCGCTTGCCAGCAGCTGCAGCAGGCTGAACTGCACCGGCGACAATGGCGGCGCGACTAGACTGCCGTTCAACCAGACCTCACGCCGCGCCTCATCCAACCGCAGGCTCGTCTGGCCCCCCACTTTGGCTGGCGCGTTGATCAGCATCTCGCGCATCGCCTCTGTAGCTGGCACAGTCGCACCTACCTCGGTGAATAGCAGACGGGCGGTTGGCCCCAGCCTAATCTCGCTACCGCTGCTCAATAGCAGTGGCTGGTTCGGCTCCAACCGCTCACTGTTGATGAATGTTCCATTCAGACTGCCCAGATCCTCGATCTGGTATTGCTTGCCGCTACGGGTAATTCGCGCATGGTGGCGCGACACCTCGCGGTCAGGCAGGGTAATCTCATTCTCCCCCACACGGCCTAGCGTGGCGCTCTGGCCCAGGGTAAACTCCTCCCCACGCAGACTGGTTGCCGTGCTTT
>JBBRMT010000001.1:0-65712 GCA_038230695.1 Chloroflexia bacterium | reverse complement strand
GGACACTGCTGGCGACATCTTCTACCCCGCTATCCACTACCTGTACTGCCGTGGCGTGGTCAATGGCACCGACTCTACCCACTTCAGCCCGCACGGCACCTCGACTAGAGGCCAGTTTGCCAAGGTGGTGGTCCTCGGTTTCGGTCTTCCGTTGTATACGCCATCTGCGGCGCAGGACTTCACCGACGTGCCGAGCAGCTACTACGCATATGCCTTCATCGAAACTGGCTTCCACAGCGGCATCCTCAGCGGCTTCGACCCCGGCACCTGCACGGCTAACGGCCATGTATACCCCTGCTACCTGCCCAATCGGCCCATCACCCGTGGGCAACTGACCAAGCTGGTGGTCAACGCCGCCCACTACCCGTTGTTCACCCCGACGGGCGGCACGCCCACGTTCAGCGATGTGCCAGCCTCCAATGTGTTCTTCGTCAGCATCGAAACCGCGCACCAGAAGGGCATCATCAATGGCTACCCTGGGGGCATCTTCCTGCCCAACCAGAACATCCTGCGCGACCAGATGTGCCAGATCGTCTACAAGGGGGTTACTACGCCTTGACGAGTTGAAAGTGGCAAGTTGAAGGTTGAAACTGGGGGCGCATCCTTGCAGATGCGCCCCCACTTGTTACTTGAGCAGGCTAGCTGCCCTGGTTGGCGGGCAGTTCGCCACCGCCTGTGTTAATCCCACCGCCCATCTCGGTTGCGTCGCTGGCAATCTGGGCGGTATCGGCGGATGGGGTAGCCGACTCGGTGGCGGTTGCCGTACTCATGCCCATATCCGGCTCGTTTTGTACCCCCGCGCTGTTGAACATGAAGGTAACGCCATCTACCCCATCCGGTATCTCGAAACTGACAGTAGTGCCATTCTCCAGCAGTAGTTCGCCGCTTATAGTTCCATAGTTGCTGAATACCTGATCGTCTGGGACATTGCTGCCAACGACTAGCGAAAACGTGCCGCTCTTGACCTCATATTGCGCCTGCTCGTCGCTGGCCTCAGCCGCAATACCTTCCTGGTCGGGGTTCGGCTCACCGACGAATGCCTGCTTGATGTTGATACGCTTCATGCCCTTTCCCTCCTGTTTTGATTTAAGGTTTGAAGTGCAAGATAAGTGCCACCCCTTGCCCCCGCTGCGTTAGCGTGTTATACTCGCGCCATTATGTTCGACCTACGCCGGATTAAAAACCCCTTTGTATACGCGATTGCCATTGTGCTGCTTGTGGGCGGGGCTGGCCTCGGCTGGCTGTTGCTAACGCAGGCGGCCAAGCCGAGCGTGGTAATCAGCTATCTGCACCGCTTGCCCTACCTGCAACCTGATCAGCGCGTGTATCAGGCATCCAGCCACGACCCCAGTGGGCTGAACAAGGACAAAGGCCGCTATCTCTACCGCGAAAATGGCGCATACTTCATCCTCGATGTGTACGGCAGCGGGGCGGTGGAGCGCATCTGGATGAACGGCGCACCGTTTACCGCCACGGGTCACTTGCAAGTCTACACTGATGACGGCGCAACGCCTACGCTGGATATGGATGTAGCCACCTTCTTCGCAGGCAAGACTGCGCCATTCCTTTCCCCACTGGTGGGAGATAACCGCGTTTCCAGTGGGGGATATTACAGCTATGCCAGACTGCCCTTTGCCCACCATATCCGCATTGCCACCACCAACCTGCCCCAGTATTACAACATTGATTATCAGCTTGCCCCTAGCCCCGACCCCAACAGCAGCCAACCAGACAATGCCGCCTTGCAGCAGCTTTTGCAGCAGGCCAGCAATGCCACCAGCGTGCCGTTCGGCGCGGACAAGCCAGAGGGCAGTGCAGCGCGGCAGCAGGGTCATGTCACCCTCGGAGCAGGCGAAACCCGCATCGTTGCGCTGGATGGGCAAGGCGCAGTCACTGCTCTAAAGCTGCGGCTCAGTCCGACCACAGCGGCAGCGGTGGGCCTGCTTGGGCTGGTCATCCAGCGCAGTGATGTAATCAGCCCCGATGTGGAAACTCCACTGGGCATATTCTTCGGCAGCGGCATCGGTGAACATCAGGTCAACGGCTTGCCAGTGGGAGTTGATGTGCCGCGCAACCTGTTCTACAGCTACTGGCCGATGCCGTACAGCAAGGGGCTAACCATCAGCCTGCTCAACCCCACCAGCCAGTCCCTGACCCTGGATTACGAAGTGGAGTACAATGCTAACGCCTACCCCACCGCCGATTATGCTAATCTGGCCTACTTTCATGCCATCTATCATAGCGAAAAGCCGCGCCCGCTGATCAATTATCCGCTGTTGAACGTTGCTGGCGCGGGGTTGTACGTAGGTGCGACTATGGTGATAAGTGGGCCGGACTATCTGCAAGAGGGTGACGAAGCCATCTACGTAGACGGCAACCGCACGCCGCAGATACTTGGCACCGGCACGGAGGATTACTTCAACGGTGGCTGGGGCTTCCAGAATGGCAACTTCAGCCTGCCCACCCACGGCAACCCGGCGGGTAAGTTCGGCGGGCCGCAGGTGTCGGCCTACCGCTGGCAGGTTAGCGACCCGATCCCTTTTGGCAGTAGCCTGAAGTTCGAGCTGGCGCACGGCCTGCTGGGCCGCAATAATCCTGGCAATAGCTACACCTATAGCAGCGTAGCCTACTACTATCTGCGCGACAGCCCCACCCTGAGCCAGACTGACGAGCTTACCTTCGGGCCGCAAGGCAATGCGGCGGCGCATCACGACCAGGTTAGCGGTCTGGCCTGGCAGGGACAGGCATTGGGTAACTATGCGACCGCCGCTGGCAATTACGAGACCATCACCGGCGCAGACGATCCCACCACCTATCCTTTTAGCGATAGCGGACAGGCGATAACCGCCGGTGGCAGCATCAGCTTCACCATCGCGCTCGACCCCGCCAACCAGGGCGTGCTGCTGCGAAGGCGGCTCGACTACACCCTCGGCTTCCTGCGTGGGCGGGTTAGCGTGGATGGGCAGGCGGCAGGGGTGTGGTACTCGGCGGGCGACAGTATGTACAATGCCTGGCGCGACGAGGAGTTTATGCTGCCCCCCCGCCTCACCGCTGGCAAACGCAGCGTCACACTGCGTATAGATGCTGAGGCCGCTGCCCATGCCTGGCCGGGCGCAGCGGCCTGGAACGAGTTCCACTACTGGGTTTACTCGATCATGCCGTAGGTTTGATAAGTCGCACTGTCATTGCAATTTAGGCGTTGCTTCGGGCAGCAGCGGATAGCCTGCCGCTTGCCAGCCATCGAACCCGCCCACCAGATTGAAGACGTGGGTGTAACCCAGGTCGGCCAGGGTGTTGCTGGCAATCGTACTCATCCGCCCGCTGCGGCAGGTAAGCACGATGCGGGCGTTCATATCGGTTGGTAGCAGGTTCAAGTTGTCGGCGATTTTGTCGTAGGCAATGCGGGCATCGAGGTTGGGCAATCTGCCCTGATGGGGTACATGAACATCCACAAGGAAGAAATCCTTGTGCGCCAGCATCGCGTTC
Source organism: Chloroflexia bacterium (assembly GCA_038230695.1). Taxonomy (GTDB): domain Bacteria; phylum Chloroflexota; class Chloroflexia; order QHBQ01; family QHBQ01; genus QHBQ01. The sequence continues at coordinate 62,226 of JBBRMT010000001.1, read as the reverse complement.
AATTGCTGCGGGCTAATGTCGGTGTAGCTGCCCTTAGCGGTGGTGACTAGCTGGCCCACTGTCGCGGACACGGTTGGAGACGGCCCAACTGTCGAGGTCGCTACCGCGCCACTCTGGTTTCCGTTATCGCACGCCGCTAGCAATATGAGGCTCAACCCCATCACGCTCACCAGCGCCAACATTAGGCGCACGCGCTGATACATGGCTAACTCCTTTATCATCCTTAGAAGAGCGATTCGTTATTCACCCCTACTTACTCAGGCCCAACTGCTGTAGCTTGTCTTCCAATGAAGCCTGGGTCAACGCCCCATAGTTCACCATCTTGATAATACCATCTGCGCCCACGAAGTAACTGCTGGGCAGCGAGGAGACATGATACTGATTAGCTGCAACTGCGTCGCTATCGAGCAGCAGCGGGAAGTCGTAGCCACCATCTTTGGCGTACTGCGAAACCTGGTCGCTGCTCTCCTGCATATTGACCCCGATGACGGTAAAGCCCTGGTTACGGAAGCGCGAGTAGGTCGCTTCTATATCGGGCATTTCGGCGCGGCAGGGCGGACACCAACTGGCCCAGAAGTTGACCAGCACAACTTTGTTAGTCTTCAGCGCATCACCCAGGCTCATCTTCTTGCCGCTGTTTGTGGTTAGTTCGATGTTCGGGGCCAAAGCCCCGATACGCGGCGCGACCGTATTGGGCGTTTCACCCGGCCTGGGGGTGAGGGCGACTGCCGCCCCGCTGCCTTTGTCGTAGCCACCGCCGTTGCTTATTGACTGGCTACCGCCAATTGCGTCGCAGGCCGACAGCACGATTGCGCCGAACACCACCAGGGCGATACTCAGCGCCATATAGCGAAAGCGGCCCAGCGCCTGCCAATTTCCAGGTATTATCTTTATCATCCTAAAACTCCCATCTCCTGCCATTACGGCGTGCTGCTCATCGCCGCTGCCTGCCAGCTAGTTCCACCATCGCTGCTCTCAAATATGCTGGTATCATTGAACATCACTATCATTCGCTGGGGGTCGAGCAGGTTGGCAGATACCCCCACCACTGGCTGCTTGGGCAGGTTGGCAGTTGCCAGCCAGCTTGTACCGTCATCATCGCTCTGGTATAGGCCGTCGGGCGTTCCGGCATATATCCTGCGGCCAGCGTTTGCCAGCGCATAGACCCCGCCCTTTTCCCATGTGCCAGCCACTGATTGCCAGCTTACTCCTCGGTCGGTGGAGCGGAGCAGCCCGCCCGTTGTTCCCGCATACAACACCGGCTGGGCCGCCGTCGGGTGCATCATCAGTAGGGAGACAACCTGGCCGCCCGCATTATTGGCGATTGGCTGCCAGCTTGCTCCCTGGTCGGTGGAGCGGGCCATACCCTTCTTCTCCATCCAGATGTAGAGACTGCCATCGGTTGCATCAACCGCCAGAGCATGAACGTCATTAGGGGTGTAAGAAGGGTCTGCCCCCGGCAGTAGGTTTGTCCAACTGCCACCCCCATCGTCGCTAACCGCCACGCCGATGCTGTGACCTACTATATACAGACGACGCGGCTGGCTGGGATTGTAGCCAAGGCCCATTACATCAGTTTTGCTAACCCCACCATTCTGCTGCCAGCCTGCTGCCGAAAGCGCCCCGCTACGCTCGTACAGGCCATCATGTGCGCCGACCAGGATGCGCTCCTGCCCGCCACCTGAATAGAGCAATGCGGTGTGGATGTGAGTCTGGCCTGGCTCATTGAGTAGCTTCGGGCTACTGCCAAACGCCCCCGAAGTGAGCAACAGCGCCAACCCTACAATCAGCGCAGTTGCCGCTGGCAGCAGCACTACCCAGTTGCGGCGGATGGCTGATACCGCCTGCACTGGCGGAGGCGGTGGCGGGTTTTTTCTCGTTGTAGTTCGGGCCACTGTATACTCCTGGTTTGTGTATTGGATTCTATTGAAGACAGTATCGTAGATCAGCCGTGCAAGCGTCAAGCTGGCTTACATTAAATATACATCAAAAGGCCAGTAAGTAACAGCAGCCATGCGGGAAAGATCAGGTATAGCGCCATTCCCAGGGCAACCGGAAGGGCATAGCCAACCGCAGCATAGGCGAACATCGCCTTCCTACCGTTCAGCAGTTCCACTTCCTCCAAGCGGGCGCGATAGATTAGCGGTGAGGCCAGGATGAAACTGAAGGCAGCGCCCAGGCTCATGCCCTTGCTTGCCAGCACGATGACCACTGCCATATCTGCGCCGCCGCTGGTGGGCAGGAAGTAGCCAACCAGGGGGAAGAGTAGGATGGGGAGGATGCCGCCAAACGCATCCACGCCAACCTTGTATGGCAGAATAAGGGCGAGAAAGCCGCCTACAATCAGAACGATGGCCGCCTTCAGCCCCAGCCAGTCTAGCCGATGGCCGAAGGCGCGGCCCAGGAAGCTATCCAGGCTGCGCCACCAGAGTTTCAATGGGTTGGGTGCGGGTGGCAAGGCGATGGTGGCTGTAGAGGTAGGGCTGGTTGCAATTGTGCGCTCAGGCGCATCGCTAATCTGGCCGCTGTCAATAGCAGCCAGCAGCGTAGCCGGGGGTTCCGCTGCGCCGCTGCTCTCCGTCACTACGTCGTTGACTGCATCTTCTACCGTGACGTTATGCCACTGTGCTGGGGCTGCCTGTACCCGCCTGGTGCGCGAGATGATGAGGAGTAGCGCACCTGCAACCAGCAGCCCACCGAACAGGCGCAGCCAGAGCAGCCGCCCACTCCAGCGCCAGGCGAGGATGAGCGCAACTGGGCCAGCAACTATTCGCAACGCGAGCAGCGCATGATACCACCAGGGTTGAGCCTCGCCTTCCCCCTTGCCACCAAATGAGTTATTGTCCCAGGCAGCCAACCACGCCTTCACCAGCGGCCTGTTGCGCCAGCGGGCCAGCAGCGTATCCAGCCCAACTTCCACTGCTAGTCCAATCAGGAAGAAAGGCAAGAAGTAGAGGATATACTGCTGCACCTTCACCAGCAAAGCCCGCCAGTCTATGCCCGCCATCACACTCTCCTGACCTTGACAAATATTTACGAAGCTAGTATAGTAGATCTGCAGCAACCCTGTCAAGCTGCATGGGCGAAGCAGAGAAGCTCGTGCCACCGCAGGCGCATGCAACATGAAAGGGACAATATAAAGATGATTGACGGTGTACTGCTCACCTGGTTTGTCTTTACCGCGTTCTCGGTCGCGTATGTGACCTACGATCTGTATACCAACACGCCGGAGATGACGGTGATGAAGCCCGCCTGGATTATCGTCACCCTGTTCAGCGGGCCGGTAAGCTTGTTTCTTTACCTGATTGGCTGCCATCAGCCCCTGCCTGACACCCACGCAGAGTTCGTCGCCCCTATGTGGAAGCAGGCGCTTGGCTCGACCATCCACTGTGTCGCGGGTGACGGGCTGGGTATCGTTACCGCCGCAGTAGTAACTAATCTGCTGGGGCTGCCCATGTGGCTGGACCTGATTGTGGAATACGCAGCTGGGTTCGGCTTTGGCCTGCTCATCTTTCAGGCGTTGTTTATGAAGGACATCATGGGCCTGAGCTATGCACAGGCGCTGAAACGCACCTGGCTGCCGGAGTTCCTCTCGTTGAACACGATGGCTGCGGGGATGTTCCCGGTAATGGTCATCCTGATGAGCAAAGATATGACCGCAATGGAGCCGACCAGCCTCCACTTCTGGGGCGTGATGTCGCTGGGTGTAATAATTGGCGGCATAATCGCCTATCCGATGAATTATTGGCTGGTCGAAAGCGGCCTGAAGCACGGTATGGGTACAGCGAAAGCGCTGGGGCGAGGAGGACACAGCCTTAACGTGGAGCGTAGCCTCGTGGAGCAGCGCACTGGTGAGCAGCCGCTACCCGGTGCCGTACTTGACGTAGCGCCTGCCCAGCTTACCGATTACAAACATCCAGAAGCGGTAACACACTAGAACGGAGCGGTAGCATGAACATGAGCGGTGATGAGCGAAGTCCCAAGCCTATGCCGATGAGTGGCGATCACAATATCGATCCGCCACTACAAGGTCCGCCTCAGCCTGCAAATAATCAGGAGCAAGATATGGCGGGTATGGCTATGGAAGGGCCACCGATACGCCCGGCAGTACCCCGCATTCAGATAATTTTCGCTACCGTGCTTGCGCTGCTGCTACTCACCGTTGGTGTCGGCCTGGCCGCCCACTTTGGCGACCTTTCGATGCGTAGCGGTGGTAGGGCAAATGGCGCAGCACAGGGTAGTGACGGGACGTGCCAGCCACCAGCGATGGCGGGGATGGTGGCTGCAGGTGAGTGTACCCCCACACCGTCACCAGCGGGCGCGGGAGGTGTGAGCATGGGCGCAACTGGCGGACACAATATGTCGCCGTTGGATGTCACCAATGCTCCTGCTGCCGACCCCAAAGCGAAGGGCGGGCAGCTGCTGGCATTCAAGGATGTTAGTGGTGTCAAGCAATTCGAGCTGACCGCTAGCGTGATCAAGTGGAACATCCTGCCCGATGTACTGGTGGGCGCTTACGCATACAACGGGCAAGTGCCTGGCCCGGAGATCCGCGTGATCGAGGGCGATCGCGTCCGCGTCATCCTCCACAACCAGATGCCGGAGGCGACCACTATACATTGGCACGGCCTGCAAATCCCGAACAACATGGATGGTGTACCGGATGTGACGCAGCCAGCGATTGCCGCAGGTGGTATCTTCACCTACGAGTTTACCATCCCCAACACCCCTGGCACCTACTTCTACCATACCCATGAGGATGCAGATCGCCAGCAGCCACTCGGCCTCTACGCCCCATTTATAATTGATGCGAAGAACCCGACCATCAAATACGACGCTGAATACACGATCATGCTAAACGAGTTGCGAGTAACCAACGGTCAGACATACCCGGCAATGGATTTCGAGGGGATGCTGCCCAACTACTTCACCATCAACGGCAAGAGCTATCCGTCCACCGAAACCATCAAGGTGAAGCAGGGTCAACAGGCGCTGCTGCGTTTCATCGGCAGCGGTCAGTTCATACATCCTATGCACCTGCACGGACAGCCGTTCAAGATTGTCGCCACTGACGGCAACCCGGTGCCGGAGGCGGCGCAACTGACCAAAAATACCGTGCTAGTTGGCCCAGGCGAGAGCTACGATGTGGTCTTCACTGCCCGCGCCCCCGGCAAGTGGCTGCTGCACTGTCATATCAATCACCATATCACCAACGATGGCAAGGAGGAGCAGGGCGGTGGCGGCCTTACCATGATCGTCGAGGTTACACCCTAGCAACAGGTGCTTTAGCCCTCAGCCGGGCAGATAAACGCGAATTTCCAGTTTAGCCGTAGCGAGTATCCTCGTGTATGGCACAAAATCTGTTATACCAACATAGTATGTGATTTCACCGAACCCACAACCCTAAATTAAAGGAGAGTAAGATGCAAAAGTTGAAGATACTAGCCGCGCTTTTCATCCTCGCCCTTGCGCTGGGTAGCGGCTTCGGCGCTGCTTCAGCCCAGACCCACTAACTCAGATCTGGACAAATTGAAAGGGCTTTCTGGTGATACCTTCAACATCGCCTTCATCAAAGCAATGATACCACATCACCAGACCGCGCTTGATATGGCAAAGTCTGCGGCAACCAACGCCAACCATGCTGAAATCAAACAGATTGCCAGTGGCATCATCTCCGCGCAGCAAAAGGAGATTGGCGTTATGACCGGCTGGCTGAAGGGTTGGTACAATCAGCAACCCGACCCTGGCATGGGGAGCACCCGCCTGATTGCATATAGCCATTGATATAGCTATAATGCGGATAGAAAAAGAGATGCCAGAAACAGGAAAGGATGCAAGGAGACGATGGCCGAAGCGCAAGGTAGCATCAAGGGACTGCTTGGCGACCTGGAAGGTGAGATTATGATCTGGCTATGGCGACAACCAGCGGACGAAATCACCGTGCGTCAGGTCTATGAGGCAGTTGGGCTGGTTAAGCAGCCGCCGCTTGCTTATACTACGATAATGACGGTGATGAGCCACCTTGCGGATAAGGGGCTGCTGCGCCGTCGGCACCAGGGCAAGACGCATTACTACCAGGTTATCCAGAGTAGGGCGGAGTTCCTCTCCAGCGCCGCTGCCCGCCAGGTAGAGCGGTTGGTAGAGAGTTTTGGCGACCTTGCTCTTGCCAGGTTTGCGGAACACCTTGCCACCGCCGACCCCCAGCGGCTTGCGGCTATCCAGCGCCTTCTCGTGGAGGGCAGCAAAGAGGAGGGGTAGGTGCATAGACCAGCGGCTAAGACGAAAATCACATTCGACCCTGATGCCAGCCTGCGGCTCCTTATTGCCGTGGCGCTATTGATTGCCGTGCTGCTGGGTTGGCTGGCGTTGCGCCTACTGCTTGGCGTGTGGGGGCAGCTAAAAGGGCAGCAAGGAATACACCTGATCGCCGATAACTGTATGCTGCTGCTAACCTCACCTGATCTGGCTGATCGCCTGTTTGCCTATAGCATGATAGCCGGGTTGCTGGGAGTACTGGCGGTAGCTATAGGGCTGCCATTTGCCCAATTGCGGCGAACCAGCGCCGCTATTGGCACAATTCACCAGCAGCGCCGACCTCTACCCGATCATCTTGCTGAGATGGTAGATCGCATCGGCCTGACAGGCAGGGTAACGCTGGTGGAAAACAACCAGCTACTTGCCTTCTGCTATGGGGCGATTGCTAGCCGCATCTGCATCAGCACTGCCTTGCTGGGGCTGGTCGCAAGCCCTGATGAACTAGAAGCCATACTCCTGCACGAGGGCTATCATCTTCTCCACCATGACCCGCTCAAGATGGCGATCGCTTCCGCCCTGGCTCATGCTTTCTTCTTTCTGCCGGTTGCCAGCGATCTCTATCAGCATTATTTGGCGATGCGCGAGCTAGCCGCTGATCAGGAGGCGGTTGCCGTACAACGAACCCCTAAGCCGCTAGCCGCTGCGCTATACCATCTGGCTAGCGTTCATCGGCCCCCAACCACATACCTCATTACAGCCAATGTTATAGACCGCGTAGATGGCGCAGTGATGAACGCCCGCTTTGATGCTCTGCTCGGCGTAGCTGATCCATATAGGATGCGCCTATCAACACGTAAGATGGCGATCAGCGCAACTTTCATTGCCTCTACAACTCTACTGCTTGCCCTAACTTATGCGGCACACAATGGGCTGGCGTTGCTCACCCTCGAACATTGGTTGGAAGGCTTCTGCTAATCATTTTTGCAATTTTACCGCAAAACTATTGACAAAGCTACGACGTTGTGATATGCTCTCGCCACTTCACAACGCCACCCCCATTTCCACCAATCCGCCCACCCGGCGGCGCTACTGCTTAACACTACAGCCACACCCTACCCTCCTTACAATCCAACTATTATAGATAGCCACTCAGCCCCGCTGCGACCACCTTACCACTGCGTCATTGCCAATTCGCCAATTGTCCTTTGCCCTATGCCATTGGGAAGGAGGTGAAGCACGATGTCATATGGAAGTGGAACACCCAACGCAGAAATGAGGTCGCCACCCTTACCTCATGCTGCCTCTTTGCTGGGGCGACGGCCCGCCGTCAATCTTCAGCTTAGGGCGCAATCAACTCAACCCCAATCGAAGTTTTAACCGCTATCTACAGGTAAAGCACAAGCAAGGAGGCTAGAAGTGATGCGGAAACTCAAACTGATACTGCCGCTAGCTATGCTACTCATGCTGCTGGCAGCCAACATCGGCATGGTCTCGGCCCATAACTGGGGTGGCTGGCACTGGGACAAGAGTGGTACGAATATCACCATTCAGGAATCGCAATCCGGCAGCACCACCTCTGAGGCGGAGGCTGCTCGTCAGGATAAGTGGAACAACATCAGCATCCTCTACAACTACAAGGTCGGCAGCCATACCGATGTCACCGTTTTCGACGGCAACTACGGTAATACCGGCTGGGCAGGGTTGGCTACCATCGTCAGTTCTAAATGGGACTGGGGCTGCTGGTGCTATGACCATATCACCCACGGCCACGCCCAATACAACACCTACTATGGCGGTAGCTACTGGTACATCCAGGGTGTGTATTGCCAGGAGGTGTTCCACACCTACGGCTTCGATCACGACAACACCGGCGGCTGCATGGGCATCGGCTACTTCGGCGGCAGCAGCAACACCATCAACTCCCACAACGCCAGCGACTTCTACAATCGGTACCGAAATCACTAGGCCAAACCGCAGTTCGGCTAGCGATGTCAACAGTAACGATTAGACAAAAGGAGAGACCCAGATGAACAAGTTTCGGTTGATGTGGGCTGGGGTTGCCGCGCTGACCATCGCGCTCGTCGTCCAGTTCGCAATCTACTACACTGCCGGGCCAAGCGGAACCGCTCATGCGGTATGGGCGTTCCAGCCCAAGAGTTTCGGCGAGGTGGTGAACAAGGCTCAGGTAATCGTCGAGGCCCAGGTCGTAGCCATCAACAAAGGCCCGGACATTGTTGTTCCGGTGCAGGCCGAACCAACTGGCAAGGTTGCCATCCCCACCCAGCACATCACCATTCAAGTGCTGAAGGCCGACAAGGGCGCAATTAGCGCCGGGCAGCAGCTCACCGTCTTCCACACCGGCGGCCCTTCCAATATCCCGGCTGGCCCGCCCGCTGGCTCAGGCAAAGGCGACCCCAACGCCGCGCCACCACCCGACGTACAGGTTAATGCGATGATGCTCGACGATGACCCTGCCTACCAGGTAGGTGAGCGTTACTTCATGCTGATGGAGGCGGGGCCGGATGGTACGCTGCGCCCAGTTAGCCCCGAAGGCCGCTACCACATCAACGCCGATGGCACCCTCGGCCCCGTATCGGGCAGCGATGTTGCCAAGAGCATGAGTGGACACACCGTACAGGATGCGCTGCTGGCAGCCAAGAGCGGCTCGAACTGATGACCATACCCGCATCCGAAGAATTAGCGACAACTACCCCAGGCGGCATCGGCTTGACTATACCGCCTGGGGTTTTCATGTGGCATTCAATGCCGGATGATATGGCGGGAACTTTGGATGGGGCATTACCGTTCTATCTATAGCAGTCAAAACACTGCATATAGTAGAAAGGACGGAAAAATGTTTAAGCAGCAAAAACTATGGCCGAGCATCATCGGCGCGGTACTACTCCTACTGGCTCTCAGCGGGTGCGATAGCAGTGGCGGGGGGGCATACGGTGGGTCAGGCTCCGCACCTGCAACAGCAACGCCCGCGGCGGCAACAGTTCAGGATCGCGCTAGCCTGATGGCTGCTTTGCAGCAAGGAGGGGCGAAGGTAAGCAGCGAAGGCGCAATTCAGCAGCCCTTCCTCAGCGTCAGCGGGCAGAGCCTGAACGTCAATGGGCAGAGCGTGCAAACCTTTGAATACGCCACGGCGGCAGCAATGGCGGTGGATGCAGGTAAGATCGGGCCAGATGGCTCCATCCCCACCATGATGATTTCGTGGATAGCCCAGCCCCATTTCTACAAGGCGGGCCGCCTCCTGGTAATCTACCCCGGCACCGACGCGCCCACGCTGGCTGCGCTAAAAGCCGCCCTGGGCGACCCGTTTGCCACTGGCGCAACCGTAGTTGGCACCCCGATGATTCGACCCTGACCAGGTTAAATCTTAGATAAAGGCGGATAATTGGCCGATGAGCGATACGACTGCGGTTGCGCCAAGCGCATTGTCACCTGAAGTAACAGTACCCGCGCAACGCAGCCAGCGCGATCGCATCCTATGGGGGCTGGTGGTAGTTGCGGCCTGCCTCTTGACCGCGCTAATTGTCACCTGGCCGCTAGCCCTGCATCTCGACAGCGCCATCCTGCTCGGCAATGAGCAGGGGGCGATGGTCGGGCTGCTCACCATCTGGACGCTATGGTGGAACGCGGATCGGCTGATGCACGGCTTCGCTGGTTACTGGGATGCGCCCTTCTTTTACCCCAACCAGGGCGTATTTAGCTACTCCGAGCCGGAGCCGTTCACTTCGCTAATGGTCGCGCCGCTGTGGGCGGTGGGGGCAACCCCCGCGCTGGTCAACAATATTGCGGAGCTTGCGGTGCTTACCCTCAACGGCATCTTTGCCTACCGCCTGACCCGCGCCCTGGACGCTAGTCGAACTGCCGCGCTGCTCGGCGGTGTGCTGATGGTGGGTCTGCCGTTCGTTGCCAAAGTCTTCGGCGTACTCAATCTTACTCCCGTATTTGGGATGCTGTGGACGCTGGAAGGACTGGTGCGCTTCGGGCGCAACGGCAAATTGCGCGATGCAGTATGGGCGGGCCTCGGCTTCATCGTCGCTTACCTCACCTGCCAGCAGTACGCGCTGATATTCGTTCCTTTTGCTCTGGCTGCCGCGATTGTTGCCCTCAGCGAACAACGTTTTGCCCGCCGCACCATCCTCAATCTGACTGGATCTTTCCTGGTCGCTGGACTTCTGCTCTTGCCCATCATTCTGCCAGTCTATAGCCTGCATCAGCAGTTGGGCCTCACCCGTCAGGATTTCGTGGTGCAGGCGCTATCGGCCCAGGGAGGCGATTTCCTCACCCGCCCCAACACTGCTACCATCCCATTCCCTCCTTCCAGCCTGGACGATACCGCCGGATTGTTCCCCGGCTTCATCGTGTTGGGGCTGGCGATAGTCGGGGTGATACTGGGCTGGCGAGAGCGGGCGGCGCGGCGCTGGATACTCTACCTGGCAATCGGGGCAGTTGGCGCAGCCTTGCTGGCAATGGGCCTGAACCTTAGCATCCTGGGCTGGCCGCCGTTCTCGGCGCTGCGGATATTGCCCGGCTTCGACGAATTGCGTAGTCCCTTCCGCTTTGCTATCATCATGCAGATGATGCTGGCTGCGCTGGCTGCGCTGGCCTTGGGCTACCTGCTAACTCGCCTGCGCCAGCGCCCGTTGCGTGGCGGCGTAGCCTTGATTATCGTGCTGGGCCTGCTTGCTACAGCGGAGAACCTGAATGTGCCAGCGCCGCTCCTGCCCATCCCCACCAGCGCCGCGTCCGCCTGGACCCAGTGGCTGAAGGCGCAGCCAGATAGCGCGATTGTCGCGCACATACCCTTCCCCAATGGAATAGGCATCACCGCCTATCAAATCGAAGGCTGGCGGATGTTCGCGCAGATTGATCACCAGAAGCCGATCGTCAATGGCTACTCTGGCTATTTCCCTCCCAGCTACACCGACTTCCAACTTACGATGGCAACCCAGTTTCCCCAGCCTGGCTTGATGTGTGAACTTGGCGGCGGATTGGGGGTCAACACCCTGGTGGTTGACCAAAGCTGGCTGGCAAGCCACCGCGCGGCAATGGCGGCCCAGGCTGCTTTCCTGCAGCCGCTATACAACGATGCCCAGGTTCAGATCTATCGCCTCACCGCTTCTGCCGCTACGTGCAAAACCTACCAGCAAACGCCCTGATGCCAATGATGCCTTTACCCTCACGGCTTCGGCTAGCGGATGAGTTGGAAATTAACCAGTATATCTACCTGATAACTGAGGCTATTATATCAAGTGGTAGCGCGGGCGCGACGCTGGCGCAGCCATGCTAGCCCGCCGTGCTTCGGTGACAGCGCCAGCACCAGCATGAAAACGATGGTTGATAGCAGCACAATCGAGCCGCCCGCCGCCACCTTGACGTAAAAGAATGTGTATAGACCGACCACACCTTCGAGCGCACCCAGCGCCCCGGCGATCACCATCATCCTCGGCAGCCGATCGGTGAGCAAGCGAGCAGTAGCCGCAGGAGTGACCAGCATCGCCAGCACCAGTATGTTGCCCAGCGCCTGCAGGCTGACCACCACTGCGAGTGCAATCAGCACGATTAGCGCGAGGTCGAGCAGGCCGATGTTGAAGCCCATCGCCGCCGCCATGGCGCGGTCGAAGCTAGTGAGTAGGAACTCCTTGTATAGCAACGCCACGCCGCCCACCACAATCGCGCCCACGATGATGGTGAGAACAATATCGTTTGGACTGACCCCCAGCACATCGCCAGTTAGGATAGTGGTGAGGCTGGAGGTGTAGTTGCGCTGGCTACTTAGCAGCACGATGCCGAGCGCGAATGCGCATGCGAAGATGATGCCAATCGAGGTGTCCTCGCTGATACGCTGATTCTGCGACAGCAGGGCGATAATTGCGCCAATAATAATCGCGGCCAGCAACCCGCCAAGAAACACGCTCTGGCCCAATATATAGGCGATCACAACGCCGGGGAGAATACCGTGCGAGAAAGCATCGCCGAGAAAGGCGAGGCCACGCAGCACCACGTAGCATCCGATTACCCCGCAGATTAGCCCCACCAGCGCCGCTTCGATCATGCCATAACGCATAAAGGGGTAGCTAAGTGGACTGGTCAGGCAATAGCCGATACCGCCCTGCTGCATACATTGGCTTAGTTGGTCGAACATTGATCTCCCTTCGCTGCAGGCCCCTGCTTGTTGATACTGTGTATCAGATGGGGTCTTAATTATTGGCAGCCGTCGTGCTGCCTGTCCTGCCTAGAATATACAATACGAAAGGGGCAACTGTCAATACTTTACTCGCTCTATTTTGCAGCCGGAAGTGCGATCAAGTGAGATTACGCACAAACCTTGCTGGGGCGTTGCGTATAAATTGGCGGCCTTCACTCGTAAGCGCACACCTACTCGACGATTTGGTATAATTAAAAGTATCGAAGATGGTTTCGGATTGGTCGAGACAGACTTACAGCTCTGCGTCTAGGGTGAGTTCTTCGGCATGAAATAGAGCGGCTATAAAGGCTTGCACATGGCAAACTTTAGCTGGGATATAGCATGAAGAGCCTAGAACCAAGGCTTATCCGCTGCAATGACTTCCTGCGTAGAAGTGGAAGGCTCGAAGTTAGTAATAAGCACTTCCTGGTTCAGCACCCTGGTGCCGCCGTTCTTTTCGGTACTCATACCAGAGAAAGATTGCACCGGCGTGATTACATATTTGCCGAATGTGGCACGCACCTCCCCTATGTCATATGAGGAGAGAATCCAGCGGCACTTGGCATTGGCGAGACGGCTTGCCAACGCAAGATGATCGGTCCACTCGCGCATATTGTGCGCGTAGTTACACTTGTTGCCCGGATAGGGCGGGTCAAGATACATAGCTGTGCCGGGCCGGTCATAGCGCTCAATGCAATCGCGCCAGTCAAGACATTCGATGATCACAGTGCGTAGCCGCTCATGAACTGGCTCCAGCCGCTGGCGCAGGGTTTTAAGCGCACCAATTAGCCGATTGCCGTGGCCGCCATCGCTAATGCTGGTTTGGAAGCGAGGGTAATTCAATTCACCGCCCCAGCCCGCCGTGATCAGATAGTAGAAACGGTGGGCGCGTTGCACATCGGTGAGCTGCTTGGGGTTAAGTGAGGCCAATCGCTCAAACTCAACGCGGGCAACTAGTTCCCACTCGAAGGAGGCGATCAATTCCTCTGGCTTCTCTTTGACCACCCGGAAGAAGGTGGTAAGATCCTCATCCCGATCGTTTAGAACTTCGACCGGCGAAGGCGGCTTGCCGAACAGTACCCAGGCTGCGCCTGCAAACGGCTCCACGTAGCAGCTATGCTCTGGCAGCAGCTCGACAATGAACTTACGCAGGCGGGACTTACCACCAACCCATTTGATTGGGCTGTTGATCATCTGGTAGTCACTAATGATCTGAGCTTCTCTGATGCCCATGGTTGGAATGTCCTTTCGCCAAACTTGGAGACTACATTCATAACGTCTCTATCAGAGACATTGTAACATAATAATTCTCTACTGTCAAGAGCATAACACAGGAGTTTGTATAATGCAAAGGTTTGGTGAAAAGTTGCATAAGCTTAGGGTGGCGCGAGGGCTAAGTCTTAAGCAGCTAGCCATTTCTTTGGGCCACAGAGCGCATGGCTACATCAGCGAGATAGAGGCTGGTAAGAAGATCCCTACAGTTAAGTTTGTACTATCGGTGTCCCGTTTGTTCGATGTAAGTACCGATCAGCTATTGAAAGATGAGCTTGACTTGGACGGTTACTCTACCAATGAGGAGAAGATATGACCACACCTGATACTCCTACCGCGAACCAGCTAGAAAAACTGCGTTTGTTGCTAAGTACATTTCAAGATGGGACTGGTATGCTAATTTTGCCAGATGGTCGCAGCGCTCCTGGCTGGCGTGACTTTGAGCGTGCAGTGGCTATAGGTTTTGGCGGTTCAGCACAGGAGAGCAAGGCAATATTCGATGTACTTGTGCCTATATCTGAAAGAAGTGGCATTTTCTATGGTATATCATGCAAGATGAGGAGAACTCTTGATGATATAAATAGAACTGGCAAGCTGACTGTAGAGCTATCCAACTCCAACAAAAAGTTTTGGCAGCATCTCAGGGGCAAAGCTCTTACTGAAGCTACCTATAGAGATAATCCTGCAATAGTAGGAATGGCACTTGTCGAACTGATTGCTAGATGGCATCAGCAGGTTAGCATTGGCAATGGCGGCAGAGTAGATCTGGCTAAGAGTTCCTAATTGGTCCTTTCGTGGAATAAGAAAGGCATTTACCAGCTACATCAACTTGCTCTAAATCTTCCTGATCCGCAAAGCCTAAAATGGAGTTTCCCTACAACGAACCGTCTTGTAGGTGAAGATAATAAAGGTAAAATCTTTGAATGGTATGGAGGCTCGGGCGGCCAGCTCAAGTATTATCCCTTGGCCGAACAAGCAATTTGGGCTTCAGCGCCTTTCAGGTTGGAACCGCTTACTCTGGAGGATGCACAACGGGGAGTGGCTGCTAAGGCTGCTGCCTATTTTCCAGGCTTGTGGATGGTGTAGCAGCATCCAATTAGGTATAAGCCTCACCCCATCAGTCCGCCACCCGCTCGATACGTGCGCCCAACGCTTGCAGGCGCTCCTCGATGCGCTCATAGCCGCGATCGATCTGCTGCACGTTGCGGATGACGCTTTCGCCCTCGGCGGTTAGCGCGGCAAGCAGGATCGCCATACCAGCACGGATGTCGGGGCTGGATAGCTCCTCGCCATGCAGCCGTGATGGGCCGATGACCACGGCGCGATGGGGGTCGCATAGGATGATGCGTGCGCCCATGCCGTTCAGCTTGTCCACAAAGAACAGCCGCCCGTCGAACATCTTCTCAAACATAATAATCGTGCCGCTGGCCTGGGTTGCCACCGTCAGGGCGATGCTCATCAGGTCGGCGGGGAAGCCGGGCCAGGGCGCATCGTCAATGTAAGGGATATCGCCGCGCAGATCGTTCTGCACCTTTAGTTGCTGCCCGCCGGGGACGAACACATCCTCACCGCGCACTTCCAACTCCACTCCCAGACGGCGGAATACCAGGCTGGTCATACGCAGATGCCTGGGCATGGCGTTGCGGATTAGCAGTTCGCTGCCAGTTACCGCCGCCAGCCCGATATAGCTGCCTACCTCGATGTTGTCGCTCTCGATGGTGTGTTCGCCACCGTGTAGCGCGGCAACCCCCTCGATGTAAAGCTGATTGCTGCCAATGCCGCTTATGTTTGCGCCCAGGTCGTTGAGGAACAGGCAAAGCTCCTGCACGTGCGGTTCGCAGGCCGCGTTGCATATCACCGTGCTGCCCTCGGCCAGCGCCGCGCCCATAATCGCGTTCTCGGTGCCGGTCACGCTGGCCTCGTTTAGAAAGATGTCCGCCCCGCGCAAGCCCTTAGTCTTTAGATTGTAAGCGCTACGGTCAATCACCGCCGTTGCGCCGAGCGCCTCCAGAGCAAGGAAGTGGGTATCCACCGGGCGGCGGCCAATATAATCGCCGCCCGGCTTGCCGACCCGCACCTCGCCCACCCGTGCCAGCATCGGCCCCATCAGCAGCAGGCTGGCACGGATGCGGCGGCACAGTTCGTAGTCGAGTTCGCTGCTGGCTACCCGTTGCGCTGTCAGCCGCACGCTCTTATCCGCATCCCAGCGGCTGGTGTCCACGGTAACACCGATACTCTGCAGGATCGCCAACATGGTCCGTACATCATTGATCTGGGGCAGGTTATGATAGGTAATTGTATCAGCCGTGAGCAAGCAGGCGGCTAGCAGCGGCAGGGCGGCGTTCTTGTTGCCAGTGGGGGTAATCTCGCCGTGCAGGCGGTGGCCGCCCTCGATGACGAACTTTTCCATATCACTCCTGTCCCTTGCTGCTGGGCGCATTTATGCTGATCAGGTTGCTGGCTGAGGTTGCCACGCTATCGGGTTGCTGGGCGGGATAGGCCGACGCAGGCAGGGCGGAAAAGTCGCCGCTTATGGTGGCCTGCTCCAGATAGCTAAAGTTATAGGTTGCGCCCGGCTGCATCTGCGCCACGTTGAAGCTGACGCTGCCCGCATCGTGGTTGAAGCTGGCGTAGACGCTGTTGGCGATCGCGCTGTCGCTGCTAAAGCCACCATCAGGGCTACCTCGGCTGCCCATACTACGCAGCGGACGGGCTGCCTGCTCTGGCCCAATCAAGGTGAAGCCTGCGGCCAGCGGATCGTTGACAACCGCCTGTAGCACTGGCGCGGCATCGCTGCTCACCTGTACATTGAGCAAGACTCGTAGCGTATCGCCAACAACGATCTGGTTGGCATCAGGATGGTCGAGGTTCTGGTAGCTGCGGCTGATGCTCAGAATGTTGCTAGCGTTTGAGGGGATGGCGCGGGGATTCTCCAGACTGAAGCGGCGGGCATCATCGTCGCTGGCAGTAAAACTGGCGTTGATGCTGTGGCGATAATGGGTGGTAATCGCATAATAGAGGGGATTGCCGCCGCTACTCACTATCTGGATGACATTCTGCGCTTGCAGCTTATCGGTGGACAGGCTGATCAGGCGATGCGCCGCGCTGAGGTTGCTGGGATCCACATCCACCTCGGTTAGTAGCGTACCATTAAGGTATAGCTTGAAGTTGTAACCGCCAATCGGATTGTGAACGGGTTGCGGTGGTGATGGCACATCGTTGTTGACCCGCAATGGCACGCCACTGTTGCGGCCATCGCTGGTTTCAATCGCGTAATCGTTCAGGGTGGCAAACGCCGTGCTGCTCGAACGCGTCGTTGCCCAGCGGCGGCTCACCCGCGCCGCAAGCAGCCCGCTCACCCCGCGACTGATTAGCGGATCGCTAGGCACAGTTTGGAGCAAGGCTTCGACTGCGGTGGCGGTTGCCACATCGCTGCCCACCGCATCGGACTGCCAGCTAGCCAGTTCACCATTGCTGATAGTCGCCGCTACCGAAAGTTGATGCGCTAGCAACACCGCCGCCTCA
The DNA here is from genome assembly GCA_038230695.1 of Chloroflexia bacterium. GTDB lineage: Bacteria > Chloroflexota > Chloroflexia > QHBQ01 > QHBQ01 > QHBQ01. The sequence goes on along the minus strand of JBBRMT010000001.1, from coordinate 44,975 downwards.
CGGTCGCCCAACCGTTGCAGCGCCAGGATCAGGGCCGCCGCGCCAAAGTGGTCGAGCGGCTGGGCCAGCAGCAGGCGCACCTCACTGAGATCCGCTGCGCCGTACAGAGCCAGCACGTAGTAGCTATAAGCGCGTTGCTCGTCAGTCATCTGCGGCAACTGGCGACGCAGCCAGGCAACCGCCCGCGCCGTTACCTGGGTATCCACTTCCTGCCCGGCATCGCGGATGCGGGCCAGATTGTGCAGGGTGAAAGCGGTTGTCCACACCTCACTGCCCGCGCCACTGTCACCCCAGCCGCCATCGGGTTGCTGGTTGGTATACACGCCCTGCATCGCCGCGCCTACTGCCTCGGTGAAGCCTGGCAAAGCCGCCTTGCTGTACTGCAAGCGGCTGAAGGCATCATCCAACTGGGCCGCCTCCGCCGCCAGCCCGCTCATCGCCTCACTGCCTGAAGCATTGGCATCAAGCTCCGCCCCCAGGCTGCCAATCAGGGCCGATGCGATCGAGGGGTCAACCTCGATCTCCATACTGCTCAGGTCGGCGGCTGGTTCTGGCTGCATCGTCGCCGTCACCGTCGCGCTGGCAGCGGTCATCCCTGCGCTGGCGCTGACCTGCTCCGGCGTGGCGGGCTGCACCGCAGCGTTGACATCCACCGAGCTATCCAGCGGCATCGCCAGTCCCTTGTTGCTAGCATCATCGGCAAAGAAGTCGAACACCATCCGCACTGCGCGGGCGCGGCGCACCTGCACCCGCCAGGTGATGGTCTGTGATTGCCCTGCCGCAATCGAGACGCTCTGCTGCGCCGGTTTGGTGTCAATCAAGGTCAGGCCATCGGAACTCAGGGTTATCTGGCCGCTGACTGGCGCATTGGTATGGTTTATCAGCGTCGCGCCGATATTGACCCGATCGCCCTGCACGAAGCTGGTGGGCGCAAGTGGCACAACCTGCAGCGGGGAAGTGAGCGCGAAGCTGGCGCTGACCTGGCCGAAGCGGTTGTCTGCGCCGACCACCCGCGCCGTGGCCCACCAGTCGCCCCGTGCCGTGTTGGGCAGGGCTACGCTATAAGTCGCCACCCCGCTTGCGCCCACCAGCAGGCTGCCGCCCCAGTAGGCAAGCTGGGTGGCTGGCACGACCCCCCTCCCCAACCCTCCCCTATCTTGGGGGAGGGGGTTTGCAGCCAACCCTCCCCTATCTTGGGGGAGGGGGTTTGCAGCCAACCCTCCCCTATCTTGGGGGAGGGAGTCTGCTCCCAGCCTTACTACATCTTGAGTGGAGGGTGAGGCTAGCGCGGCGCTATATAGCGGCGCAGGCATAACCATGGTGGGATAGAAAGCGGCGCTGATGTCGCTGCTGGGTGGGGCATCGCCCACGCTGAGAGATAGGATTGCAGGTAGCGGCTGGCCTTGATTGTCGCTTACCGATACGGTGAAGATGGCATTATGCCCCGGCCTGGCGTTGGAGTCAGGGGTTATAACCACTGCGAGGGTGTGGCCCAGTGGCACGTGTAGATTGGCTCCCGTGCTGATCGGCCCGTTGGTAGTCAGCAGGCTAACCTGCACCCGCGCCGCTGGAGCCATAGTTGCGCTAATCGGCAACTCAATGGTGGCGCTGCCGCTGATTACCCCGCTACGGTATAGGATGAAACCGCCACGCTCCACGGTCAACAGTACCGGCGTGTTGGCGGTGGGCGCATTGCTGATGGTCAGGGTGGCAGTGTCGCCAACGTTGTACGCGCTCTTGTTCAGGGTGACACTCAAGCTGCCTGCGGTGGCGGTTAGCGGTGAGGTTTCGCTGATGGTGATTGGTTGGGAAACCGCGCCCTGTTGGTAGACATATACCATTAGTTGCTGCTGCTGCCCCAGGGTCGCCGCGCTGAGGGTGTACCAGCCATGGCGCAACGTAGGCGCGAGGGGGAAGCTGCCGCCCACCGTCCCGTAGCTGTCGGGGCGCAACATTACGCTGGCGAGGTTAGCGCCGCTGGCATCGGCAAGGGCCATGTTGATGCTGGCATCAACCGACGGCAACTGGTAGGCAGTGGCATCGCCGGAGCGTACCACCACCTTGAAGTTCAGGGCATCGCCAGCAGTGTAGGCGGCGCGATCAGTGTAGGCATATATCTGCACGTTGCCACCACTGGCAGGTTGCCCACCGATAAAGGCAACCGCCCGCGCCACCTTGCCGTCTATCGCCAACACCAGGGCCGGGGTTGCCCCTGGATTCAGGTTGGTGAGGTAAAGGCCATCCGCCCTGCTGCGCCCCGCATCAAGCAGGGTGTGGGCAGCATCGTATATCTGCAACTCCTGTCCGGCTACTGGCTTGCCGTTGCGGGTGGTCCACAACAGCAGTTGGCTGCCTGCCTGCTTCGCCACTAGCTGCTCATCGCCCACCAGCAAATAGACCTGCTGGCCGGTCGGCGCGGCCAGCAAATAGACCCCGACTTGCAGTTGCAGGGTCAGCGTGCCGCTGTAGCTAGTCGCGCCGTTTACGGCAACAGCGCTGTTCGCCAGCAGCTTCAGCTTCGGTAGGGCGGCAATGTCGCCGCCGCTGACGGCGGATAGCTGGAAGACAAGCTGGCTAATGCTGTTATCAGGCTGGCTGAAGCTGAACGGAATGTTGTAGTGACTCAGCCCGGCTGGCAGCGCGATTAGCGGCAGGGTTAGCCCCGGCTGCGCGGCGCTAAACGTGACCTTCGCAACATCGGTGGTGACGAACTGCCAGTTGGCATCCTTGCCCAGCGGCACAGCGGCGGCGCTGGCGGCCATATGGCTAAGGCTGATCGCATATGCGGTGTTCGGCTGCCAGCTCGCGTCGGGGGTGAAGCTGGCCTGCTGGTTATCTGCGTTCCACGCCCACTTGCCCGCGATGCTGGGGCTGACGCTGAAAGCCATCTGCACGCTGGGATGCTGCATCGGCTGGCTGAAACTAAGGGCGATGCTCTGGGTGAGCGCCACATTGGCGGACAAGTTTGGAGGGTCATATCCAACCAACGCGGGCGGCGCGATGGTCGCCCAGGTGTAGGTGAAGGGTGCGGCCAGTGAGCCGCCGCCCAGCACATGGGCGGCGCTGCTCAACATCAGAGTATAGGTAACTGCGGGGATGTAGCCCAGGTTGTAGGGAATGAAGTGAACCTCGTTGTCGGCCACCCAATCGAAGCTGCCGGGGATGGGCGGGCTGATCTGCCAGGCGCTCTCTACTGAAGCCCGCTCCATGGGCGCATCGAAGCGGATAGCAATGGCGGCATCGAGCGGCACGGCGGCGGATTTGAGCAGCTGATTCTGGCTGCTTACTGGCGCAGCGCTGGTGATGTGCGCCGGTGGCAGAGCCGCCACGGCCAACGCTGTAGCGTTGGCCTGCGCCACTTTGGTCAAGGCGACATCGGGGGTGGGTGAGGGTTCGCCCGCCGTGTCGGCAACGTGGCCCAACAGTCCCCGCGCTGCCGGGTTCTGCGCCAGCAACACGGCAGTGATGCTCAACGCGCCGACGATTACCACCAGCCCGGCTACCCGTGCGATGCTGAAGCGGCGGGTGCTATTGCCATGCATCATGCGACTGAGCGGGCTGCGCTGCCGCTGCTGTTGCTCGATGGCGGCCAACACCTTGTCGCGCACGGCAGGGTTGGGCTTGGGCGCAGGCTTGGTTGCGTTGCTGCCGAGCAATGCTTCCATCTGCCGGTACTTAGCCAGCGCGTGGCTGCACCGGCTGCATACTTGCAGGTGCGCCTGTAGCTCCTCGCGCTCACGCTTGCTTAGTTCGTTGTCAATGTAGCGCGAGAGCAGGTCTTTATATGCTGGACAGCCCACTTGCTACTTGCCCCCCGCTGACCCACTATGATTGTAGGCGGCGACAAACAGTTCCCGCGCCCGCGCTAGTCTGCTCCAGACAGTACCACGCGGTATCTTCAGGATTTCGGCAATCTCGTCGCAGGAGAAGCCCTCGACGCTACGCAACACCAGGCAGGCGGCCAGTGGGGGGGGCAACTGGGCTAGCACGGCGTGAACCGCATCGGCCTCGGCGAAATCGGCGGCAAAATCGGCGTGCGGCGCGACGAGTTCGAGGCTGACCCCGTGCGGCGGGGTATCATCGCGGCTATGCTCCTCGCGCAACGGCAGCCACGCTACCACCTTGCGCCGCCGCAGCGCGTCGAGGCAGAGGTTGGAGGCGATGCGATATAGCCACGCCTGCAAGCCCGCCTCGTTACGCAGGCTGCCGATGCTCTGGTACGCCTTGATGAAGGTCTCCTGGGTGGTATCGTCGGCCTGCTCCTGGTTGCCCAGCAGCCGATAGGCGTAGTTGTGGATCGCCAGATTGTAGGTTTCGTAGATCACGGCGAACGCCGCTGCATCACCGGCTCGCGCTTGCTCTAGTACCGCACTATCCATCGCTGCACCTCCAGGGTTGGTCTGCCAGGCCAGCCTTCGCCTACGGTTATTATAGCCCTACCGCAAGATTGCGTCAAGCATAGGATGCAGTTCATCAAAACGCAACGTTTATTGCCAGATAAACAAAGTTCTGATGTTCTCCCCTCCCACCGGCATGGGCTGAGGGTAGGTCAACAACGCCATCAGAACCTTGTGAGCGAGGTATTTATTTATGTGCGTAGGGACGGACTATGTCCGCCTTGGTCGGAACTTTTCCTGCTGCTCGTTCGTCTGTATTCTGTAGACACGCGCAGGTACTAGATGCACGGCACCAAAAGTACTATTGATGATTACTCATGCTTGTGGTACAATCCGCCTGCGTATGCGTATTTGATGGTGGGCAGGCTATCCGAACAGAAGGAGAAGGACATGAAGAGGATTAGAACTCAGGTATATACGCTGGTGGTGGTGGCGCTCGTGCTGGTGGCTTGTACTGCTCCATCTTCAACTCCCCCAAGTGGAGGGACTCAGTCCTCAACGACCAATAGTATTGCTGGCACTCCATGCGCCTCAGTGATGGCGGCCCTAGACTCACCCACCGCTGACCTTAGCCAGCCAACCGCTACGCCGTTCCTACCCAGCCCGATAGCTTCATTTATATACCCTACTCCTATTCCGACCATAGATACACCTACTTCACCAACCATAGTAAGCACACCTGCTTCACCAACCATAGTAAGCACACCTGGAACGCCTAATCCTAGAGACAAGATCAATGCTGATTTGGCTAAGGCGATGAAGGATAACCCCAAAAGTGTTGATTTTATTGTGCTGCTCAAAGAGCAACCTTCACTTGAGGGTACTAGCTCAATGGGTCAAACTCAGGCAGGTAAGACCATTCAAGACCGAATAACTGAAGTAAGCCAGCGCACTCAGCCAGCGGTCAAAGCCGCGATTATTCTACTAGAGCAGGAAGGCGAGGTAAGCCAGTACGCGGCCCTTGACAGCCCGAACTCATTCCATGTTATAGGCACAGCCCATGCGGTTGAAGTGTTGGCCGCACGCGATGACATCGGTTATTTGCAGCCAAACTATCACTACCTAGACGCAACTGGTGAGTCATCTAATCCAGGCAACTACTACCCTAATGCAAACGCAAGCCCGACGATCCAACCTACCCAATCTGCACCCCGATGCACGCCGACGCAGCGTAGCTCTTTGCAAACAAAACCTAATACCTCCCTATCGGGACCTCCAGCGCAGCCTCAGACAGGGAATGGAACATTATCCTGATCAACGCCCCCTCTGCTTGGGGCCGCCCTACACCGATTCTTGGCTACGGGATTACAGTAGGTGTTATTGACACTGGGGTGGACCCATCGAACCCGGCAGTAGCTGGTCAGTGGCGTGGGGCCACCCCAGGAGCTGAATACAACTGGTATGACCCAGTTGGGAACAACAACAGCGCACCGTATGACGATATGGGTCACGGCACCCATGTAACTGGCATTATCCTGGGTCTTGATGGAACTAACTAGATTGGAGTAGCACCTGCTGCTCAGTGGATAGCTTGTAAAGCAATTGACCACAATAACAGCTTTTTTAGCTTTAATGCCGCTCAATGTTTGGCGTGGATGAAAGGGCCAAAGAACCTCCAAGGAACCCCAGAGCCGGGCGAAGCACCTAACATTGTTAATGGGAGCTTTGGAACTAACGATCAGACAGACATCGAGATGCTGGATGGAGTGGATGCATTGGCAGCATCAGGCATCACTACTGTCTTCGCTTCCGGCAACGTACATGGCACACAAACAATTGACAGACCTGCCAGCTTTCGCCTTGGTTTTGGCGTTGGAGCTGTAGGTCATCCTGACCAATTCGGGAATGTTGCGCTTGCGACTTACAGTTCAGAAGGACCTGCACCTACGTTGATACCAACTTTGACTGCGGTTCCATATGCCAGTACAAACCTCGTAAAGCCTGAAGTAGTGGCCCCTGGCGGTAATAGGGACGGCACCCCTAGCGACGATGTTCGCTCTAGTGTACCGAAGACCGGATGTCTCTACACTCCGCCCCCTGGGGGTAACATATTCTGTGACCCTAGCGGCTACAACACACACGGTGGCACCTCCATGGCCGCTCCCCATGTGACCGGCCTAGCGCCTTGCTTCTGTCTGTGAGGCCAAATATGACAGTAGGGGAGGTAGAGTATTACATAGAACACAGCACTACCTTCGGCAACTACCACCAACCAGATACCAGCATGGGGTGGGGTCTGATCAACGCTAACAATGCGGTTAATAGCCTTCCCACTTATTGTACTACGAATTTTAACGATATAAGCGGCAATGTTTTTACCACGGACATTCTGTTTTTGGCTTGTGGCGGAGTGATGTCTGGTGTTGGTGGTGGCGCTTTCGGCCCTAGCCAAAATGTCACCCGTGCACAACTTGCCAAGATACTCTGTCTTGCATACGGTGTAGCCACTTTCACGCCCGGAAGCCCCACTTTTACTGATGTACCATCAAGCTACTGGGCCTATCAGTACATCGAGGCGGTGAATCATGTAGGGATAATGAACGGCATTGGTGGCGGGCTTTTCAGTCCCAACGCAGCCGTCACTCGTGGGCAGCTAGCGGTTACCATCTACCGAGCTAGGAAGTACCTAACAATCACTTCTACACCTACTGGCGGACAAGAAGCAAGCTTTTTTAGAGATGTACTCTCCACCGACTGGGATTTTAATGCCATTGAGACAATTCACTATGCCGGTATAACAAACGGCGATCTTTGCAATGACACTAATGATCACTGTTTCCGTCCCAATGATAATATTAGACGGGATGAGATTAGTAGTATGATAGCTCATGCTATCCGCCGAGTTACTAACCCAACTCCAACAAACACCCCCATTGGAAACAGACCAGTTTCTAAGCATCAATAATCCCTAAACAAAATACCACCTGCTCCCCCAAGCCACATGGTGCCGTCCTCGAGTGTCCATAAGCAGGCGTAGTTGCCAAACGGCGCGACAACCGGGTAGGTCGTCGCGCTGTCGTAATTGCTGGCGCATCGGATATAGCTTCGGTCTACTCGCCATCCCAGCCTTCCCCTTTATCTTCGGGGATGAAACCGCGCTGCTCGGTTGTCCGCAATGGCGGCGAATCTGATTGGCGCTTCATGGTTCTATCCTCCCTATCTGTAGCCAACTTTACACGCCGTCTGTAAAGCGCTTTATACGCCGCCGCACACAGATGCAGTATCATAAGGGTGTCGGGCGCAAGCAAAACAAAAACATCCCGCCCCGACCGCAAAGGAAGAAAAGGAAATGACATCCAGCATAATCCGCCGCTTGCTCCACGAATATGAGGAGCAGCGCGAGGGCGAGGCCCACACCCTGTACAACAACTTTGCCCGGCCCGACCGCCAGCTTCAACAGGCCACCTCTGCGATCAACCCAATGCCAGTGGCTTCCTACCAGAGCTACGACAGCGCATTGACCCGCTCGTATCAGATGAATCAGGCTCCCATGTGGGTAGCCCGCAACGGGAGGGGCTGGTAGACACCCTGCCACCCCTCAGTGAGCCGGTATCTGACCCATACCGCGCCCGCTGAACCCTCCCCTACCTCCTCTCCTCTCAACTCTCCTCTTTCCGTGGGTTGGTCAACAGGTTAGCCGTCATGGCTGCCTGTTGACCGGCTCATTCCTCTGATTCAGAAGGTAGACAGTAGAATGTAGAATGTCTCTATAGCTTTAGCTGCACGAGCAACCTCCTACTTCACTCATCACTCATCACTCAATACACGATGCGCCGCTGCAGCATTTCGGGGGCGACAATCTCGATGCGCCCTTTGCCAAGGCGTACCGCGCCGCTGCTGGCGAAGTCGCCCAGAATCTTGTTGACGCTGACGCGGGTTGCGCCCACCGTGTCGGCCAACTCAGTCTGAGTGATATGCAGGGTCGTACCTTCGCTCTCCTTGCCCAGTTCCAGCAGCTTCTTCGCCACCCGCCCCGGCAGATCGAGGAAGATGGCCGCCTCCACCTCGCCGTTCATGCGCCGAATGGTGCGGGCCATGCCCGCCAGCAGGGCTAGAGCCATGTCGGGGAACGAGCGCAGCGCCGCGATGAAATCTTCCCGCGCCAGGGCCAGCACCTCCACATCTTCGAGCGCCTCAGCAGTGGCCGAGCGCGGCGCACCATCGAATAGCGACAACTCGCCTAGTACCGCGCCAGCCTTCAGCACCGCGATGATGATTTCCTCACCGCTCTCGATTGGGTCTACCAGCTTGACCCGACCGCGCACAATTACATAGAGGCTGATACCCACATCGCCTTTGTTGAAGATATAAGCGCCGTTGCGATAGATGCGCCGCCGCATCCGCTCGGCCAGCAGCCGTCGCGCCCCCTCGCTCAACGATATGAATATACCGCTCTTGCCCAGGTGTTCAACCACCCAGTCGGTCTCGTGTCCTCCCTGTGTCATCCTCACTCCTCCACTCCTGCCTGGGCTGCTGCGCTTCTTGCCCAAGCTTGCGCCGCCGCGCTATACGCTGCAAGTATGGCTTCCACCAGCTACCAACTGCGCCCGCCCAAACACAAACTATTTCCTCTGATGCGCCGTAATTATACACCGCAATGGGCGCAGTAACAATAGGGCTTGTATCATTTGCGCTACTTATGCGTTCCTTGCATTTTAACGCAGGATGGCGTATAATAGCCATCGAAGCCTCGCAAAGCTATGCCTGTGCAGAGGATACTCCACCCCGTCGGCGGGAGTACAGGCAGGCTGAACCCCAGCATCCCATCCAATGGTTAGATTGCCCTTGCTCCGGCCAGAGCAAGGCAAGCGGCATAGCATGACGAGGCAAGAATCAAAAATAAGGACGGCAAATCTTAATGGACGATACCCAGGCCCAGGCGCAGAACACGGCCGCTGACGAGCAGCCCACCACTTCGCCAACTATCCCCCCCAGCGGCAATGGCTCCTCGGATGCCCAGCCCAGCCCTGCTTCGATGCTCGAAGCGGACACCTCATCCAACGCTGATGTCTCCTCCACCGAAGCTGGCACGGAGCTACAGCCCAGTACCCTCGCCGAACCGGATGGCGGCACCGCTGGTAATGAGCCACCCATCGCTACGGCGTTGAGCGGCACTAGCGAAGACATCAATGTGGGGCAACCAGAAGCGCCCAGCGCGGTTGCCGATGTGCAAGCCCCGCTTGAAACCACCGACTCCAGCACGACCCATGCGGAAGCGACCAGTGCAGTTGCTGATGAACAAGCCCCACCCACCAGTGAGGACTTTAGCGCGACGCAAGAGGAAGCGACCAGCACGGTTGCCGATGTGCAAGCCTCCCGCGCCGCCGACGAAGTCGAGGCTAGCGCCCCCGCTGCTGATCAGGCCGACGCTGCTGAAGCATCCAGCGAAACACCCTGGCGGCCCGCCGATGTGGCAACCGAAGCTGCTGCCGAGCAAGATACCTCTACCCTTCCTGTTACCTCCACCGACACTGCATCCAGCGCCTCTGCAGCATCCAGCGCCTCGTCTGCCTCTGGCGGTGAGACAATGGAAGAACTGATGAGTATGTATGGGCAGCAGAGCTTCAAGACGCTCAAGTATGGTGACGTAATCGAGGGGCGCATCATGCGCGTGGGCAAGGACGAGCTGCTGGTAGACATTGGCGCGAAATCTGAAGGCATCGTCCCCAGCAACGAACTCTCCGACCTCAGCCCAACCGAGTTTGGTGAGCTGAAAGAAGGCGATGAGATACTCGTGTCGGTGGTGACACCGGAGGACAACGAGGGCCACGCCGTCCTTTCGCTCAACCGCGCCCGCCAGGAGAAAAGCTGGCGCAAGCTGCAACGGCAGTTTGACGCGGGCGAGATCATCCAGACTGATGTCAGCGGCTACAATAAGGGTGGCCTGCTGGTCAACCTCGACGGTGTGCGCGGCTTCGTTCCCTCCAGCCAGGTAACCGGGCTGGGCGGCAGTGACCAGGCCAAGCAAGCCGACCTGCAAGCGATGGTTGGGCGGCAGATTGGCCTGAAGATCATCGAGATCAACCGCAACCGCAATCGCCTCATCCTCAGCGAACGCCTGGCGCTTACCGCGCAGCGTGAAGTGATGAAGGAGCGGCTGCTCTCCGAACTCAAGGCGGGCGATACCCGCCACGGGCGCGTGGTCAGCATCGCCGACTTTGGCGCGTTTGTTGACATTGGCGGGGCTGACGGCCTCATCCACCTCAGCGAACTGTCGTGGAGCCGCGTCAACCACCCCAGTGAAGTGCTGAAGGTGGGCCAGGAGGTTGATGTTTACGTCCTCGGCGTAGACGAGCAGGATCGCAAGATCGCGCTCAGTCTGAAGCGCACCCAGCAGGAACCCTGGATGGACATCACCAGCCGTTATCAGGTAGGACAGTTGGTGGAGGGTACGATAACCCAGCTTGCCACCTTTGGCGCGTTCGCCCGCATCGCTGATGGGGTCGAAGGCCTAATCCACGTATCCGAGCTATCCGAGGGCCGTATCATGCACCCCCGCGATGCCGTGCATGAGGGCGAACACCACACCCTGCGCATCATCCGCATTGACCCGCAGCGCAAGCGCATCGGCCTCAGCCTCAAGCGGGCAGTCGAAGGCGCGAGCATGGATGACATCCTAGCCGAAGGTCAACCCGGCGGCGAACGTGGCGAACGTGGTCCCCGCCCTGAGCGCAGCAGCGAACCCCGTGGCGAACGTGGCAGCGAACCACGCGGTGAGCGTAGCGGTGGCGGTGAGCCACGCGGCGAACGCAGCGGCGGTGAGCGCGGTGGCGAACGACGCGACCGAGGTGAACGCGGCAGCGGCGCTGGCGAACGGCGTGACCGTGGCGGCGACCGCCGTCCGCGTGAGGCGCAAATCCCCAGCCAGACCACCTTCGGTGGCGGCGGGCAGAGCGCAATGGAACTGGCAATGCGCGAGGCGATGGCTCAACGCGATGAGTCGGGCGATACTAATGAGACTTCCGCAATCGAAACACCACGCTCGGCGATGAACACTGTGGACGTAACCATGAACACTAACACCACACCGCCCGCAATGCCCCATATCAGTGAGTCGCAGCCTGCCAACGCCGAGGTGATTGACCAGGTTGTTGCGCCAACCGCCGCGCAGGATGATGAGGTAGCGGCCCAGGTCGTATCCGCAGTATCCGACCCAGCGGGTAACGACGCGCCTGCCGCGCCAAGTAATGCTAGCGACAGTGATGCCGCCAGTGGCGATGTGGCAACCGGCGAGAGCTTTGCCGCCAGCGGCAGCCACGTTCTCAGCGTTGCAGAAGCCAGCAGTGGCGAGGTACAAGCCGACACCGCTGCGGCTACCGATAGCGGCGGAGATGCCAGCGGCACGACAACCTACCCCAACCAGGGCAACAACGACTCCGATGCTCCTACCGAGGAGACCGGCACCGGCTCTGAAGCGTCCAGCCAGCATGGCGAGGCGGGCGCTGAAGAAGGCACACACTCTGGCAATGGTGGTGACACCAAGTAACGAAGCTGGCGGTTATCAACTAACCGTTGCATCTACTCGGCGCCAACAAGAGGGCTACCTACCCGCATTAAACCACAAGCCCCCACCGCGCAAGCATTGGGGGCTTGCCGCTTTCTAATACAAATATAACCATCACCCTGCCGCCACCGTTGTATAATTGTGATGGCAAGAAAATTGAATAGAAAAACTCCGCCAGTACGTATATTTAGCAGTAGTGACCATTCGCGTTGTCAACATTAGCCTGAACTGGGAGAAGACGATGACAGATAAGTTTGATAAGTTTACCGAACGGGCGCGTAAGGTACTCAACCTCGCCCAGGAAGAAGCGCAACGCTTCAATCATAACTATATCGGTACCGAACATATCCTGCTCGGCCTGGTGCGTGAGGGTGATGGCGTGGCCGCCCGCGTGCTGGCAAACCTGAACGTAGAGTTGCACAAGGTGCGAAGCGCGGTCGAGTTCATTATTGGGCGGGGTGAAAAGATGGTGGTTGGCGACATCGGACTGACCCCTCGCGCCAAGAAGGTGATCGAACTGGCGATTGACGAAGCCCGCAAGCTCAATCACCATTACATCGGCACCGAACACCTGCTACTCGGCCTGGTGCGCGAGGGTGAGGGCATCGCCGCTGGCGTACTCGAAAGCCTTGGAGTGAGCCTGGAGAAGGTTCGCGCCGAAGTGATCAAGGTTCTGAACGCCAGCGCGGCGGGCGGTGGCGGCAGCTACGCTACTGCGGGCGCGTCTAGCTCCAAAGTCAACAGCAAAACCCCCTTCATTGACCAACTTGGCATGGACCTGACCGAAGCCGCCCGCCAGGGCAAGCTCGGCCCCATCGTTGGGCGGCAGAAGGAGATCGAGAGAGTTATCCAGATACTATCGCGGCGCACTAAGAACAACCCTGCCTTGATTGGTGAACCAGGAGTGGGTAAGACCGCGATCGTCGAGGGGCTGGCCCAGCGCATCGTCGCAGGCGACGTGCCAGAGACACTGATTGGCAAGCGTTTGCTGTCGCTGGATATTGGCGCATTGGTGGCTGGCACCAAGTATCGCGGTGAGTTCGAGGAGCGGCTGAAGAAGGTAATGGCCGAAATCAAGGACACTGGCAGCATCCTGTTCATTGACGAATTGCACACCATTGTCGGCGCAGGTGCGGCGGAAGGCGCGGTAGATGCCGCCAACATTCTCAAGCCGCAGCTATCGCGGGGCGAGATGCAGTGCATCGGCGCGACCACGCTGGACGAGTATCGCAAGTACATCGAGCGCGATGCCGCCCTTGAGCGCCGCTTCCAGCCCGTGATGGTGGAAGAGCCGGGTATCGAGGAGACCATCCAGATCCTGCGCGGTATCAAGGAGCTTTACGAGGAACATCACCGCCTCTACATCACCGACGAGGCGCTCAAGGCCGCCGCCAATCTGGCAGCCCGCTACGTCTCCGACCGCTTCATGCCCGACAAGGCGATTGACTTGATTGACGAGGCATCCAGCCGCGTGCGGCTCACCCGCTCTTCCACCCGCCCCAGCCAGCGCGAGGCAATGAATGCCCTGCGCGATATGGAGCGGCAGCGCGACGAGGCCAGCGCCTCACAGCAATTCGAGCTAGCTGCCGACTTCCGCGACCGCGCCGATGCGCTACGCAAGCGGCTGTCGGAGATGGAGGAGGGCATTGATGGCGAACACAGCGCCGAGAAGCCTTACGTCACCGAAGAGGATATCGCCGAGGTAGTCAGTATGTGGACTGGTATCCCGCTGGTACGCATAGCGGGCGAAGAGTCCGTGCGGTTGCTGCAACTGGAGACCCACCTGCATCAACGGGTAGTCGGTCAGGATGAGGCGATTACCGGCATATCGAAGGCGGTGCGCCGCGCCCGCACCGGGCTTAAGGATCCTAAGCGGCCTATTGGCAGCTTCATCTTCCTCGGCCCAACCGGGGTGGGCAAGACAGAACTGGCGAAAGCGCTGGCCGAGCAAATGTTTGGCAGCGAAGAGGCGCTGGTCAAGATTGACATGAGCGAGTTCATGGAGCGACACAACCTCTCTCGCCTGGTCGGTGCGCCTCCTGGGTACGTCGGCTACGAAGAGGGCGGTCAGCTTACTGAGGCGGTGCGGCGCAAGAGCTACTGCGTCATCCTGCTGGACGAGATCGAAAAAGCTCACCCTGAAGTCTTCAATATGCTGCTGCAGATCCTCGAAGACGGCTACCTGGCCGACGCAAAGGGCCGCCGCGTAGACTTCCGCAACACGGTCATAATTATGACCTCCAACGTGGGCGCAGAGCTAATCAACCGCGACATGAACATGGGATTCGCTACCAAGACCGACAGCGAGAAGGCGGCCAAGAGCCAGTACGACAAGATGAAGGATAAGGTAATGGGCGAACTCAAGCGGGCCTTCCGCCCTGAGTTCCTCAACCGCATTGACGGCATCATGGTTTTCCACTCGCTCACTGGCGACAACATCCGCCATATCACCGACCTGCTGCTGGCTCGTGTGCGCGTGCAGCTCAAGGAGCAGGAAATGACCCTCGATGTCAGTAATGAGGGTATGGATCTGCTTGCCAAGCGCGGCTATGACCCCAACTTTGGCGCACGTCCGCTGCGCCGTATCATCCAGAACCTGATCGAAGACCCCCTCGCCGAGGGCATCCTCGAAGGTCGCTTCATGATAGGCAGCAACGTCACCGTCACCGTCGAGGACGATATGTTCAAGCTCGAAGCCACCCACCCCGACAAGCCGGTGATTGACGACGACCGCCTGCCCGAACTAATCGGCGCAGGTGCGGACGACGAAGACAAGTAAGCACTGAGGAATAACTGAAACAGAGGGAGGGCGCACCACTAGATGCGCCCTCCCTCTGTTTATACTAAATCCTCAGTTCTCACACTAAGTCCTGGGCTAAGTGTGGTCGGTTGATGATGCCAGTGTAGACGATCTGGGCCATCTCGTCGCGGCGGATGTTGGCGTTGGGCAGGTAGAGGCCACCAGGGTAGCCGTGGACGATGCCGTTGTGGTAGGCGGTCTCGATGCTAACGTAGAAGACGTTGGTGGTGGGTACGTCAACGAAGTCCTGGGTGCCACCTGTTGGCGTAATCAGGGTGTAGCCACCGGCATTGACGACTAGCTTGGTAAGCTGGCCGCGCGTGATGGGCAGGTTAGGCAAGTAGCAGGGTGTAGCCAGACCGTGCGCGGTGCAGGTGGCGGGGTCGAAGCCACTGAGGATACCAGCGTGGTAGCCGCTCTCAATGTAGACGTAGGCGAAGTAGCTGGGTGGCACGTCCACAAAGTCTTGCACACTCGGCGTATATAGCGGCGTGCCAAAGCCTAGCGTCACCACCTTGGCGAACTGGCCGCGAGTAGACGTGCCAGCGGGGCTATAGTGCGTAGCATCGAGGCCGTTGACCACGCCACGGCAATTGAGGTAGTGGATTGCGGTGTAGAAGGTGTTGCCGTTGACATCCACGAACAGGTTGGGGCAATCAGTTGGGGTTGCCGCAGGTGTGTTAGTAGGTGCAGGGGTGGGGCTAGCGCAGGGCGCGGATGGGTTGTATACCTCCGCCGCTGCTATCGGATTGCCGCCCGCGTCATAGCCACCTGCCACCCAGATATGGTCATTGTTAGCATCGGCTGCGAAGTTGCGGCGGGCCTGCCTCATCGCTGGCCCAGCGGTCCAGGTGTCGGTGGCAGGGTCATAAATCTGCACATCGGCATAAGGCCCATTGAAGCCGCCGCCCAGAACCCACATCTTATCCCCATTGATCGGGTCGGTCATATCTACGCCACGGGTGTTTGAAGTTGCGGTCAGCGCATGAGTTACCGTGAAGATGGTGTCGGTGGGGGTATCGTTCCAGTAAGCGTTGGCTACATCAATCAGCGATGTGCTTGTAATTACCGCACCGCCGCCGGTGTAGATGTCGCTGCCCAGGCCCGCTGCTGGCACGTAGCCTTCAGCGACTGGCAAACGCGACAGCTTGTGTACCCAGCGTGACCCGGCTGCCCGGTTGGGGTCGAACTGCCAGATGTCGTGGATGGTGTACTGCTGCGTAGGGTCGGCGTTGAGGGCGATGCCGCCCAGAATGTACAACGTGTTGTTGATCACCGCGAACCCGCCCGGTAGAATGTTCGGGCTGATCACCGTCTGCGTCCACGGGTCGCTGGTCAGCACGCTGATGGTGTTGGCAATTGGGTCGTAAACACGCACCTCGGCGGTGGTAATGAAGGCGCTGCCTTGACTGCCACCAACCGTGTAGATGTGGGTGCCGGTGGTATCGGTGAGGGCGGCGGCAACCATATTGTCCACAAAGGGATTATCGAAGCTGGCGCTGCGGGTAATCCAGGTGTTGGCGGTGGGGTCATACTCATAAGGGTTGAGGATGTCGGTATTTGCGCCTTTGGCCGTGCTGCCGCCAAGCGAGTAGAACTTGCCGTTGGGCGGGTAGTAGACACCGGCATTGCGTATTGCTGTGGTGGGCATCGAGGCAATTGCACTCCAGCCGCCCGTTGTAATGCACGGTGTAGGCGAGGGTGGCGCAGCAGTCGGCGATGCAGCCACGGTTGGAGACGGTGGTCCCATAGTGCTGGCCGGGGTTGGAGTGTCGGTCGAACCGCCTGGCGTGGCAGTGGCAATCGGCGTAGGTGTGCCGTTGCAATTGGACGAGTAACGTTCGACGCGGCTGGTGGCGTTGCTACCGCCAGTGCTGCCGCCGACGATGTAGAGGCTGCCATGTAGGCTTCCACCCTGCATATCAGTAGTAGCCAGATTAAGTGGGGCGCGTTCGGTCCAGGCGTTGAGCGTCTGGTTGTAGCTGATGGTACGGTTGGTGATGCCATTAGTGTCCCCGCCGAAGATGTATAGTTCACCATTGAATATACCGCCCGCCATCCCCGACCATGTGTTAGGCAACTGAGTGAGTCCGGTGGAGTGCCAGCGATTATCGGCAAAGTCGTAGATCTGTAGGCGGTTGGTTGCCGCGCCCGTGCTGTCCAGTCCACCTACGACGTAGATGCTCTTGCTGCCAAGCAGCGCGGCAAAGCCGTGGGCCAGACCGCCTGGTACGCCAACCCCTGGCCCCCAGGTGTTTCTCACGGGATCATATATCTGAGTGATACTGGCGGGTGATGAGCAAGCGGCATCAGTGCAACCGCCGAACAGGTATATGCCAAACACATAAGCGCCGACCGCGCCGTAGACGGGCGTGGGGATGGGCGCTCCCATCGTCCAGGTGTTGCTAATCGAGTTGTAAATCTGCACGTTGGCGGTAGGCAGGCCGCTGGCATCCTTACCACCCACCACGTAGAAGTTGGTGCCATTGCTGAGGCCGGAGGCATCAGTCGTGGAGATAGGCATATTGGGGATAGCCTGCCATGCGCCAGAGCCGGTGTACATTGCGGCGGTATTGGAGATGTGGCTGGCAGAGCCATCGTCGCCGCCCGCCTCGAAGATGACGCTGTTGCCACCTGCCGCAGCAGCGCCGATGCGCGGGCCGGGGATGTTGGAGTCGTTGACCCAGAACGCGGGGCAGGGGGTCTGCGTTGGCGTAGCAGTTGCTGGTGCAGTTGTGTTGGTGGGCGCGGTTGTGTTGGTGGGCGCAGCCGTATTGGTAGGCGCAGCCGTGTTGGTGGCGGTCGCGGTGGGCGGTGTGCCAGTCACAGTCGGGGTGGGAGTTTGCAGCGGCACGGAGTTGACGGCGGCAAGGGCATCAACCCGCCCATAGCCGAAGGAGTTGTTGGGGATCTGGCTGCTGGGGATACCACCACAGGTCTGCGGTCCGCCCGAAACTATGACATTAGGATTGGCGGTATTTTCCAGTATCTGCTCGGTAGTAGTAATGTCTCGCTCAAGCTGAGGGCGGGCCGACCAGAGCAGCGCGACCGACCCCACCACGTGCGGGCCTGCCATCGAGGTGCCACTGTAGTTTGAAGAGTAAGCGTTATGCGGTACACTGGAGAGTACCTGTACGCCGGGGGCGCTGATCTGGGGCTTTAGATGGCCGGTCATGGTGGCTGGGCCACGGCTGCTGAAGCCCGCAAGGTTGTCGCCAATATCGTAAGCACCGGTGGCGAAGGCGGAGTCGTAGATGGCGGGCGGGTTCGCCACCGATGAACAGCCAGGGCCGGAGTTCTGCGCCGATGCCTCAACGAAAATGCCCGCTGCCCGCGTATTGTTTACCACCGTCAGCAGGGTTAGCTGACCGCAGCCCTCGCTGGATGGGCAATCCCACGAGTTGTTGATCACGTCGGGGCGGAGCGCAGGGTTGGGATTCTGATTGTTCAGGTCGGTGGGCGCGATGAAGAACTGGAAACACTCGGTATAGCGAGCGGGCGTGCCATTACCAGCGTCCATGTTGCGGCAGCCGATCCACTTCGCGCCGGGGGCTACGCCGATTTCATAGCCATTGCCATCATCACCAACAGTCGTGCCGGTGGTGTGCGTGCCATGGCCCTGGTCATCGCAGGGGAATTGCGAGTCGTTGCCGCATTGGTTGCCGCTGGAGTCGTGGATGGAGTCGTGCCAGTTGTAGTTATGGTCGGCGGTACTGCCATTCCAGCCCCGATAGTGGGGCCTCAGCGCGGGGTGGTCCCATTGCATTCCGGTGTCGGCGTTGCCAATCACGATACCCTGGCCGGTGTAGCCCATTGACCACACCTGGGGAGCATTGACGTTACTAATGCCCCAGGGAATGGTTACGCTGGTGACGGCGGAGACTGCTTTGGTCAAGGATACGCTTGCTGGCTTGGCATTGGCAATCTGCGGCGGCTCGATCGCCATGAACGAGTCGTTCGACTCGATAGCCTGGACATCGCTACGGGCGGCAAGCTGGTCAACCACAGCGCGGCTGCCGTTGTAGACGACGATGGCGTTGGCAACCCAGAAGGACTGATAATTCAACCCTTGCTTGGTGAGCAAGGCGATGATTGGCCCCTGGGTCTGGTCGGCCTTGCTCTTGAGCGTGTTGTAGACATACCAGCCCCGCGCATCCTTGTCCTTCATGCTATAGGCGGCGTTGAGGTTGGCCTGATCGGCAAGCAGCACCACAAATGCGCCTACCTTGCCATTGGCGGTATCATTCAGCACCGCCTGCTCGACCTTCGGCGCAGGGGCGGCGCTGAAGGCGGTAGCGCGGGCAGCGCTGGTGGAATAACTTGCGCTGGTCAACGCCAACATACTGATAGCGAACAACACCAGGCTAGCGACCAGCAGGCGGGTAAGAAACTTTGACATTCCTTCTTTCTCCTATTCCAATTATTAATCTTATTTCTTCTACCAGAGAATGTCTGCCGCACCGCGCAGACATTCTCCATAACGCACATTGTATCAGCACGGTTGTAATGCGTCAACTTTGCGGCGTGGCCGCTTGCTTCTCGATCTTGTCCTGGCAGTAGCGATAGAGCGCGTCGTAGAGCGGACATTCCAGATCGAGTACCTGCTGATCAGGCAGGTTGAGCAGGAAGTAGCCGTGGGCGATCGCCTCTATCCCTGCCGATTCGGGGAACTTACCCTTCCAGGCTGCCACATCCGCGCCGCGCACAATGTCGGCCACGCGTAGCAGGGCGGGGTCGGTGAGGTTGTATTTGGCAATGAAGGCATCGAAGCCGCACTTGTCGTCGTGGTGGCTCAACTCAACCCCCGGTATATCGAATGGGGTGGCGTGGGTCGCCTCGGCCTGCGCCAGCACCTCCTCGCGGGGGGCGAAGATGAACTCGGCATCGGGGTCAACGAACTTCTTGACTAGCCAGGGGATGGCAACCCGATCAATCCTGACGTGTTCACGAGTAATCCACTTCATGTATAAAGTCTCCTCTCTGAGTGATAGGGTTTGGACAGGGCCATTATCGCCAATCAAGGCGGGATGAGACAAGGCTGGAAAGCTGGCGCAATCTGGCGTATAATATGCGCCGACGCAGTACGCCGTCAATCCATTTAGAACAGGAACGCATCGAGCATGGAAACTGATAAGGTGGAAACGACTGAAACGGCTGAAAAAGCTGTGGCTCCGCGTTCGCTGCGAGAGCGGCTATTTGCCGGGTTGACCCGTAACGTGTTTGTGCTGGGTATGGTCAGCCTGTTTACCGACATCAGCAGCGAGATGATTGTTCCGCTACGCATCCTCTTTCTGGTGGTCGTGCTAAACACGCCCATCGTGCTGGCCGGGCTAATCGAGGGCATTGCCGAGAGTACCGCCAGCATTGTCAAGATTTTCTCCGGTCGGCTGGCCGACAGCAGGCAGCGCAAACCGCTGATCCTGTTCGGTTATGGCCTCTCCAATGCAGCCAAGCCGCTACTATCGTTGGTATCCTCGTGGCCGCAGGCGCTCGGCCTCATCTTCCTCGACCGTACCGGCAAGGGTATGCGCGGTAGCCCCCGTGACGCGATGATTGCCGATGCTACCGATCCGGCTTACCGCGGCAAGGCGTTCGGCTTCCATCGGGCGATGGACACCCTCGGAGCGGCGCTCGGCCCACTGCTGGCTGCGATCATCCTCGGTCTCAACTTCCAGAACCTGCGCCTGGTCTTTGCCTGGACGGTGGTGCCAGGTATACTCAGTGTGCTGGTGCTGATCTTCTTCCTGCGCGAACCGCGCCGCGAGATAAGCGTTGTAGCGGTCAAGCCATCTGCCCCTGCACTTCCGCTCTGGCAGCGGTTGGGCGGCCTGGGCGCACCGTTTTGGATATTTACCTTTATCTCCACCCTGTTTGCCCTGGGCAACTCGTCGGATGCGTTCATTTTTCTTCGCACCGAAGGGCTGATGGGTCTACTCGAAGCGGTGCCGCTGGTCTACTTTGGCTACAATGTGGTGTACGCGTTGCTTGCCACCCCGCTTGGCGTTCTCAGCGACCGCTATGGCCGCACCCCGGTGCTGATCGCTGGCTACCTCTCCTTCGGCCTGGTGTACATGGGCTGGGCCGCCGCAACAGAAACATGGCAACCCTGGGCGCTGTTTCTGCTCTATGGCGTGTACGCTGCGGCGACCGAGGGTGTGGGCAAGGCGCTGGTCTCCGACCTGATCCCCAAAGGGCAACGCGGCACGGCAATGGGCTGGTTTAATGGCATGACTGGCTTTGCCGCCCTGCCTGCCAACGCGCTGGGTGGCTGGCTGTGGTACGCCTATGGGCCAGCGGCAACCTTCGAGTTTGGCGCTCTAATCTCCTTTGCGGCGGCATTGCTGCTCTTCCTTGCCAGCGGGCGCTTCCAGAAGGCTGATATAATCAAGCCTGATGTGGTCAAGGTCGAGATTGCTGCAAAGTAGGGCGGGCGCAATAAATATGCGCTTCCACGCCAATCCATGTAAGGGCGGGATTTATCCCGCTCAGTTGCCCAGTGCGTCCTGCTACTCCTCTACGCCCAGGCCCGACTTAAGCCGCCATTCATGCCAGTTGCCAGCATAGAACTCGCGGCCTGCGTCGGTGATCTGCCAGATGCCCCGCCCCTTCAGCATGGTCATCCCTTCGGTTTGCAACATTGTTTGCGCTACCGATAGGCGCTGTCCAAACTCGCTGGGCAGCGGTTGGGCAAGATTGGGGAACCAGCGGGCCACACTGGTGATCACCGCGCTCCGCACCGCTTCGCCTCCCGCGCTGATCAGGGCATGAAGTAGCGGCAGCCGCATCCGCGATGCCCCCGGCAAACCCACCTTGCGTCGCTGCCCGATTACCCGCACGGCCGGTGTAGCGGCTACCGCGCTGACCGGCGATGCTCCCGGCGGGGTGACAGCAACTCGACCATCCTGCGCCACCAGATAGATTGAAGTTCGCGCCGCGGCCAGGAACCAGCGTAGCCGCTGCAAATAGCGGATGTAGCTTGCCATCGCGGGCAACGCCAGGCTGAGTTCAACATCGGGGTCGCTGCCCCTTACCAGCGCCAGGTCGAGCAACGCCTGGGCAATCCAACTGCGAGCGATCACCTCTGGCGATGCGGAGCGTGGCTGGCCCGCCAGCGAACCCCTGGTGTACAGCGCACTGGGCCAGCCGCGCACGCTAACCAGGCGATGGCTAACCTGCTGCTCTGCGTTACGCTCGGCGGCAATCTCCACCCCTTGCTCGGCGGGCGATGGGTCGCCGAGGCTGAGGATAGTGAAGCCCTCTTCCTCCATATATGCCAGCACGCGGGCTTGTACATTGCCCTCCCAGAACCAGTCCTGATGGCGCTGCCAGCCTTCAACCATTGTGTATCGCTCCCCATTCCTCTTAACTTGTTAGACCAATTAGCCGCGCAGATGGTGTAAATTGCACCAGGGCGGGCAGCCGCCCGCCACTACGGATAACACTTCAGCTGCTTGACGAATTGTTAATAGACCAAGGCGAACAACGGTTCGCCCCTACGAAGATACACCATCTCCCCAGCAAATTGACGTAACCTACCTGTTCACATTTCTTGATTGGCCCACCCGCTGCGGCCCTCGGCTTTGCGCTTGCAATAGGCATATAGCGCATCGAATAGCGGCATTGCCAGCGTCACCATCTCGTCATCGTTGTGCGACAGCGCGTTTATACCCTGGGCAATCGCTTCCAGCCCCGCCGACTCAGATGGCGCATCGGCTTCGCGTAGCTCTGCGCCGCGTAGGATCGCTCCCAGCAAGGTGAGGGCGCTATCCTGCTGATCCAACTTGTACTCGGCAAGCAGCTGGTCGAAGCTGGTGCGCTCCATATCCGCGTCCTCCGAGGTGGTGTTATGGAACGGCAATGCGCCTTCCTGCACTGCTGTAGGGATCGCCTCCGCTTCCACATAACTAATCTCCGCCTGCCGGTCAATGTAACGACGAATCAGCCAGGTGCAGGCGGTGCGATCCAGCCGTACCCCTTGACGTGTTACCCATTTCATTATCTTACCCTCCAGTTTTATGTTGTTGCCCGTAGGGTTATTATAGCAGAGTTACCCCGCCGCATGGTGAGGAGGATGTGGAATATTCTTTGAAGTAGAAAGTAGGCTAAATCCCTTTCTAATATATTCTTGTTAAGAATAAAACATCATTGCTCATCTCATTATAACATAAAAAGCGGCGTTTTAGCAATAGCCACTTGATATTATGAGCGAGCCTATGTTATAATCTTTTTGCTTGCAGGCATTGAGCGGGCAGTTCTACCTGCATTGCGCCTGGGCCGTTACGTGTGACCATCTGCCTCAGCACATAGTCATTCGGAGTGACTGCTAGAGGCATACAATTTATTGAGAGTCTGAAGGAGGAAGCTTTGCATAAGTTGTTTTCGGTTCTATCCCTGTTTATTTGCCTGGCATTGCTGGCTGCCTGCGGTGGCAATAGCAGCGCCCCCACTGCCATCCCCGCTCCCACCAGCGCATCTGCTACTACAACCAGCGGCGCAGCAGTGGCCCTCGCCACTGCAACCGGCGGCGCAGCGGCGGCTACTGCGGTGATGACCACCACAGCGGTTATGACTGGCGCAATGGGTACGCCGACCATGGCAATGACTGCTACTGCGGCGATAGCAGCTACCGCTGGCCCTACAATGGCGATGACTAGCACGGCTGTGACAACCCCGGCCATAACTGGCACTGCTGGTACGACATCCAGCGCCTGCACCGCACCCACCAAAATCGTGATGGCGACCGGCTTCACCCCCAGCGTGAGCGATGCGCCTTTCTATGTAGCAGCGGCGAAGGGCTACTACACCGCCGCCTGCCTGGATGTATCGTTCAATTATAGCCAGATCGCCAACATCTATCAGCTTCTCAGCGATGGACAGCAGATCCAGTTTGCCTCAGCCAGTGGCGATGCGATTATCCCTGCGCGGCTGAAGGGCGCGAACATCACCTACGTAATGGCCCTGTTCCAGAAGTATCCAGTGGGTGCATTGGCCCTCACCAGCGGCGGCTTCACCCTGAAGACCCCTGCCGACCTGAAGGGCCACAGCATCGGCTACTCGGCGGCGGGCAGCCCTACTTACGTCGGCATGGAGGCAATGCTCAAAGCGGGTGGCTTGACCGACAAGGATGTAACCGAAACCCAGATTGGCTTCAACGAGGTCGAAGCTTTGAGCAGCAAGCGGGTAGATATTGCCTTTACATTCATATCCAACGAGGCGGTGCAGATGCGGGCGTTGGGCTACAAGGTGCAGACCCTGCAACTGCCCAGCAGCGGCAGTCTCATCTCCAGTGGTATCGCGGTGGGCGACACCCTGATGCAGCAACACCCCGAAATCGTGCAGGCTTTCATTAGCGCCACTCAGCACGGGTTGCAGGATACGTTGAGCGATCCCAGCGGCGCGTTCGACATATCGCTAAAGCAACTAACCATCAGCCCTGACAAGGTGGCGGTGCAGCGCGATGTGATGACCGCGACGCTCGATTACGAGCAGCCGCCCAGCGGCCACCCGCTCGGCTGGTCTGACCCGGCGGGCTGGCAGGCCAGTCAGGATCTGCTTAAATCGCTGAACCTGATTACCATCACTGCTGACCCGACTACCTTCTACACCAACAAGTTCGTCGAGGCAACCAAGCCTTTATGCCGATGGCGGCAGGGCATGATTGTCCCGTCTTGTCGCTGTGAGGTGTGATACAAGTTATGGGGTAATCTTAGGGGCGGGCGGTGGCCCGCCCTGGTTAGGGTATCTAGCCATCCAATAACTAGTAACCCACCTGTCGCTGTGCGGGAACTATGCGTTTCGCGTGGGTTTGCGCTATAATAGCGATTATTCGCCGCGCAAAATCTATCTATCCGCTTGCGTGGGAGCCGCCGTTGCTAGAAAGTAGGGAAAGTTGAGCAGCCCAGCGCTGGAGAAACAGATAGAAGCAAGCCCGCTGCCACCCCGTGCCACCAGTGTGCCTGCGCCGATTGTCGTTCCTGCCCCCCGTCGCAAGCGCATGGTCAAATGGCTAGAGCGTAGCCGCTTCTGGCCGGTGATCAGCGCCCTACTAATCACTATGCTAGTATGGTGGTGGGTAACTGCGGCACGGGTGGTGCCTGACTTTATGGTGCCTACGCCGCCGGAGGTATGGCTGGCCTTCGCCCAGTTTGTGCAAACTGGCGATCTGTGGAAGCATTTGGGCGCGACGCTATCGGAAGCCTTGCTCGGCTTCGCTGCCGCGTTCGTAATCGGCTCGACGCTTGGTTATCTGTTGTCGCGCTCGGCGCTGCTCTCGCGGGTGCTTGGCCCTTACATCGCCGCAACCCAGGCGATGCCGATGCTGGCGCTTGCCCCGCTGCTGGTACTCTGGTTCGGCCTCGGCCTCTCCTCGAAGGTGATCATCTGCGCCCTGATCGTCTTCTTTCCCATCCTGGTCAACACTACCGCCGGGCTGCGTTCGGTGGATAAGGATCTGGTGGATGCCTCGTATACGATGGGCGCGGGCCGCTGGCAGGCACTCCGCCACGTAGAGATACCGCTGGCACTGCACACCTTGCTAGCCGGTATCCGTATGGGCCTGACCCTCTCGCTAACTGGCGCAATTATCGGCGAGTTTATCTCTTCCGACTCCGGCCTCGGCTTTCTGATGACTATGGCCCGCACCAACTTCGACTCGGCGATGCTCTTTGCTGCCGCCATCACTATGACCAGTCTGGCGATATTCGCTTATGTTGGAGTGGGCTGGCTTGAACACTGGCTGATTGATTGGGATTGACCTGCTATCAAGTTGCAACTTTTCTCCGCCGCAACACGAGCAGGCCACTGAGCGCCAGCAGCAATGTGAAGGTGAGCAGCGCGGGGCCGACAAATTGCACCGGATCACAAGCCCCGTTGCCGTTGTAGAAGCACTGGAAGAAATCTATGCCGCGCACCTGGGTAAAGATGTAGGAGGGCGGTGAGGCCAGGAAGGCGAGGATGCCCCCCCAGGGGTATGCGACAGGCGGATTCTGGGTATCAAGAATGATCAGGTAGAGGCCACCAAAGGCCAGCCAGAAGGTGCCAAGCAGGAAGGCTGAGGCAGCCAACGCAGCCAGCTTCTCGCCCCCTCCCCAGTCGGGCTGGCGCAGCACCAAGCGGCTAATTGCCAGATGTACAAGTATCAGTGCCAACACCAACCCCAGTAGCAAAATCGAAATGATTGCAAACCCCATCCATGACCTCCGCCGTATAGTTCTTATGCGGCAAAAGTATAACATATTTTCACACGTAGCTTGACAGATTCCTGCAGGTAAGGGATAATAAGCGCCGCAAGCGGTAATTCAGCCGCGCAATTCACCACGGAACAAAGCAGATTTACCAGGCGGCGGGCCATCGTCGCTAGTGAGGAGTTACGGTGCAGAGCAATAGCATGATGACGCAGCGGCTGCTGCAAGATGGGCGATTGATTAGTTTGTTGCTGGTATTCGCCCTGGTATTGTCGAGTTGTGATATGTTCGGTGGCAGCAGCCAATCCAGCAACTCAGGCAGCCCCACCAACACGCCCGGCAGCCAGGCTGGCGCAAATGGCGCAGCTACGCCAGCAGGCGCAGGCAATAGCACAAACCCCAACTCGAATAATAGCGGCAGCAATGGTAGCAGCAGCGGCGGCAGTGGTAGCAACCCAGCCGCCACCAACACCAGCGCCCCCTCATCCACCGACACGCCCGCCGCAGCAATCAGTGTCAAGGTGAACAATGCCTGGGACGGCTCGGCAGTGGCGGGCGCAACCGTTGCCGTGCAGCAGGCCAGCGGAGCGCTCTCCGGCGCGACTGATGGTAACGGCGCGTACAGCTTCAATAAGCTGGATGCCGATGCCAGCATTACGATTAGCGCCGATGGTTATGCCGCAGCCCAGAACGTCAAGCTAAACCCTGGCTCCAACACGGTCAGCCTTATCCCCGACTCCATCCACGGTAAAGTAACCGACGCAACCAGCGGCAAACCGCTGGCAAACGTGATGGTGCGTGCCTACCCCAGCGATAGCGGCGCGGCAACTGCGCCGCTGCAAGCCACCCCCACCGTAACCAGTTCGTTCAACTATGGCGGCAAGCCTTTCGCTGCGCCAGACCTGACCGCCACCACCGACCTCACCCCTACAGCTCCACCCGCCGCTGCCACTGCCGTGACCACCTCCACCGCTAACCTCGGCTACGTGCGTGTATTCGGCACCGACACCGATGGTTTGTGGCTGGCTGCCACGCCCAAGCATGGCGCGGACCATGTGCGGCTGCTGCCCGAAGGCACCATCCTGAAGGTTACTGGCGCGGACATTCCCGACACCGATTATGCCTGGGTACCGGTGCAGACCACCGACGCGAAGGCCGATAGCGGCTACGCTGTCCGCATCTATGTGGTGCCAAGCGCTGCTCCCGGTGCGCCCACCTTTACCCCACCACCGCCACCGCCGCCTACGCCGACTGCCACCCCGCCGCCGCCCGCCACTCTCTTGCAGCAGCCGATTACCACCAGCAACATGATCACCTTCACCGATGCCAACGGCAACTACACCCTGCACGGCCTGCCACCCAACCCGGTGCTGCACTTCAAGGATTCCGGTTACGAGCTAACCAAAGTGCCAACCCAGCACGAGATGGTCAAGGATGTGGCGCTCAAGCAGTTCCATGTCCACGGCCTGTACTATACTGCCGAGTGGTCATCTAGCTCCGACCTGCTGGGCAACAGCCTGAAGATGGTGGACAGCAAGGACGTTAATTCGATTGTGCTGAACATCCAGGACAACGGCAGCATCGCGCTGGTATATAGCAGCAGCATCCCGCTGGCTAAGGAGGTGGGCCACGCTGCCTACTTCGATGACCTGCCCGCCTTCGTCAAAATGTTGCAACAGCAACATCACCTCTATGTTATCGCCCGCATCGTCTGCTTCGTTGAGCCTGGGCTGGTCAACAACCGCCCTGACCTGGCAGTGAAGAGCAGCGTTACCGGCAAGCCCATCGTCGGCGGTCTGGGCCAGGAGTGGCTTGACCCCACCAACCCCGACTCGGTCAACCACATCCTCAGCATCATCAACGAGGTCAAGAGTATGGGCTTCGACGAGGTGCAACTCGATTATATGCGCTTCCTCTCCGACACGTCGGCCAGCCAGGGCGACCCCATCTTCAAGATTGGCAATGGCAACAACATCCCGTGGCAGACCAAGGCGCAGTACGTGGAGAGTTTCGTGAGCAAGGCTTACGAACTGACCCGCTACACCGACACCTTCCTCAGCGGTGATGTGTTTGGCTACATCCTGTGGCCCGACCAGCCTGAAGGACCAGTCAATCGCAACATCGGCCAGATCTGGGAGTACGTCATCAGTCACCTGGATTATGTCTCCCCCATGATCTATCCGTCGCACTTCAGCCCCGGAGAGCAGGGCTTCAACATCCCCAACGACCACCCCTATGAGATCATCAAGGCGGCAGATGCCTACGCCCAGCAGCGGTTGGCGAAAACTGGCGACAACTTTGCCAAATATCGCCCCTGGTTGCAATACTTCACCCTCAATGGCACCTTGACTTACACTGGCGATGTCATTCGCCTGCAAACAAAGGCCACCAGTGAGGATGGCGTGTGGGGTTGGATGATGTGGGATGCCTCCAACAACTACCAGTATCCCAGCGCCCTCGACACCAAGAAGTAATGATGAGTTTTAAGTTTTAAGTTTTAAGTTTTGAGTTGATGATGGCAGCGACAGGTATCCAACCAGTACAGGGTCATAGCTCATAACTCAGAACTCAAAACTTAAAACTCCCCGAAAGGGGAGGTAGTGATGCCCCGACCTAGTTGGATATACGAAGACGAACAGAAAGCGCCGGGGCCACACTTCCTTGCCTATTTCATCGTGGCGCTGGGTGCGCTGATCGGCATTGGCTACTACCAGTTTATCCCCGAACACTTCACCAGCGGCCATATCAGCGATGCTTACAGCGGCCAGCCTATCGTGGGCGTGACCATGCAAGCCGAAACCAATCAGCCGATCACCGATACCAACCCCATCCCTTTCCTGCGCCATACCACCACCCTGACCGCCACCAGCAACACTAGCGGCGCATACACCTTTCGCAACCTGCCTGATGATGCCCGTATCATCATTGCCGTGGATGGCTACATCAGCCAGACCATCCCGATTGCCAGCGTAACCGGGGCCAACCCTTTTGATCGTCGCTTGCGCCCCACCTCGCTGCGCGGCACGGTAGTTGATGCTAGCAGCGGTCAGCCAGTGCCGTCCGCCTTCATCTTCGTTGGCACCGCCCAGCAGTGGGCAACCGCGCAAGGTGTGGAGACGCTCACCCCTGGTTCGCTGATCAGCAGCGTTACTGGCAAGAGCGGCGCGATCAACCTGCCGCTCGGCGACCTCGACCCCACCCGCACCATGTTGGTCAAAGCCCCCGGCTACCAGGTAATGACTACAACCTTTGCCGCTACCTCCACCCTCACGGTCAAGCTAACCCCCTTCCAGGCCAAAGCCATCTACGTGCGTGCCGATACAGTCAACACCCCTGGTAACTTCGCCGCCCTGCTTGACCTGGCGGATAAGACCGGCATCAACGCTTTTGTCATCGAGGTGAAAGGCGACGCTGGCTACGTGCTGTACGATAGTCGCCTACCCGCCGTGCAGCAGGATAATGCTATGGGTCATGGCGGCATCGGCGACCTCGACAGTGTGCTGGCAACTCTTAAGCAGCACCATATCTACGCTATCGCCCGCATGGTCACGTTCTGGGATGACCCCGCCTCTGCCGCCCATCCCGATTGGGCAATACATAGCGCGGGGCATGGAGGCTCCTGGAGCGACGCTAACGGCGACCACTGGCTAGATCCCTACAACCCGGCGGCGGCAGATTACAATCTGAGCATCGCCAAGGAGCTAGTCAGTCGCGGCTTCGATGAAATACAGTTCGACGATGTAGGCTTCCCTACCGTGGGGGCGCTTGGCGATATGGCCTTTCCACTTGCCAATGGCAAGGCTGCCAGCGCGGCGGTGCAAGACTTCCTGCTACGAGCGCAGGCGGCA
The DNA here is from genome assembly GCA_038230695.1 of Chloroflexia bacterium. Classification (GTDB taxonomy): domain Bacteria; phylum Chloroflexota; class Chloroflexia; order QHBQ01; family QHBQ01; genus QHBQ01. The sequence continues at coordinate 15,243 of JBBRMT010000001.1, read as the reverse complement.
GTTGCGCCCCTGGGTGGCATGGTGGCGGCTACCACCTACGGCCTCACCCCCACCACTAAAGGTGATGGCGGTGGCGGCCTCGACTTTGGGCTTATGGCGCAGTACGCCGATTATCTCTGCCCCACCCTTTATCCCTCCTCGTTTGGCAAGGGCTTCCTCGGCTTTGACGTGCCAGATCAGCATCCCTCCGATATTGTGGGCTACGTCTTGCAGAAGGGCGCTCCCAGACTGCTCGATGCCCACGCCAAATTGCGTCCCTGGCTGCAAGCCTTCACCTCGAACAATGTCAGCTATGGCCCCACCGAGATTAAGGCGGAAACCGCCGCTGCTGCCAGCTATAACACTTCCGGCTGGATGCTTTGGAACTATAGCAATCAGTATGATGCGGCAGCGTTGGGGACTAAGTGAGCATTAACTTTAGCAATATTGAACTAGCCGAACTGCAGGCCGACGCACTCTACGTTTACGACGCAAGTGGCCGGTTGCTGCGCGTCAATGAACCTGACCCTGACGGCCCTGCGCCACGCTTCTTCCTATCCCGTACCAGTGCAGGCAACCTCTGGCGTGTCCGCTACGATCTGCCTGCTAGTCTCGTCACCGCGCTTGCGCGATTGACCGCTGATGAGCCAGTTGCCAGTGAGCTACAAGAATTGCCCTACCATATTGCCGAGTATCAGGAATTGCTAGGGCAGTACGCTCCAATTAGCAAGGTTTATGCTGGCCCATCTTACTATCTGCCGGAACTCGCTCAGGGTGAACACCCTCCACCCCTACAATCGGTGACGATCACGCCGGAGAACGCGACCTTGCTGCAAGCCAATTACCCCTACACGCTGAGTCATATAGCCGAGCATCAGCCAGTGGTAGTGATGGTTGCGGACGGCATGGCAGTAGCAGCTTGCTCCTCCGCCCGCATCACGGCGCAGGTAGCTGAAGCCAGCGTACACACAATTGAGACCTATCGCGGATGTGGTTATGCTGCCGAAGCGGTGCGCGGTTGGGCCGCTGCCCTGCGCGCAACTGGCAGGCTGCCGCTCTACAGCACCTGGTGGGAGAATATTGCATCGCAAGCGGTGGCGAAGAAACTGAGGGCAGTGCAATACGGGGTGTGGTTCAGCATTACGTGATCAATACACAAGGGCGAGCGGCTGCCCGCCCCTACGATTTACTTCAATCACTTTCAACTTGCCACTTGGTTAGAGCAGCGATTTATTCTTCAGCACCACCCCATGATTGCCTTCCCATTGCTGCACGTAATATACGTGTTGCAGGTAACGAGAGTGGGCGATAGTGACGCGGTCATTGAGCCGCAGCGACTCGTAGAGCGGCTTATCCACGCGGAAGCGCAGGATGGTGGGCATGGTGAGGCGCTCGTTGCGGGCAAATATCTGGTTGGGGTCGTCCTCAGCAGGGGCCGGGGTGGGAACGTCGGGGTCGGCGGGGGCAGGGTTCACGCCAAAGACCAGGCGGGTATTGTCGTTCTTCAGCGCCTTGCTCTGCGCCATCGGGATGTAGCGCATTATTGGCGCAGGCTCGGACTGGGCATCGGTATCCACCACCAGCCAGTATGCGCCGCCGCCGCGCTGCTGACGGTAGCTATGATCAACAATCAGGCCGTTGGTAAGCTGCATCGGCGTACCCAGGTCGCGCGCCCCTTTGGTGATGGCGACGGCAAAAAAGGCCAGGCCGGTGAACAGCAGCAGGTTGAGCAAGCCGCAAAATAGCGCGGTAAAGCCATCACGCTCGTTGACAAGCAGGTTAATCAAGCCAGTGAAACTGAGGATCGCCAGGAAACCAACCACCGCCACCAGCAGCAAGCTGGCGCTAATCGTTGCCCACAGCGGGGCAGCATAGTTTACTTGCACCCGCTGCTCATCATTCTCCATGGTTGCCATCGCCGTTCTCCTCCCGTGCAGGGCGGTTAACGCTGCGCCCTGATGCTTCCTATTATAAGTCATATACGTCGCATAGGGCAAATTGGTTCAATTAAACTAACCAAAAGTACCTCTTGCCAAAGCCCCAGGCAAGCCCTATAATGCGGCTTATCAAGCAGGAGGTTGAGACAATTGGCTAACTTCAATGTAGGCATCGCCCTCTCGGTAGTTATCGGTCTTATCACCGGCGCGATGCTGGTTTTCTATCTGATTGCTGATAGCGCCCACCACATGCGCCTGTTCGGGCTGATGGCAGTGATCTTTGCCACGCTGGGTATACTAACCCTGATCATCAGCATCAACGCGGCGGGCAGCGCGGTGGTAAACGCTATGGTCGGGCTGGTCAGCCTGCTGCTATCGGCGTTCCTGGGCTATGCGGTGACTACCTACTTTCTGCTGGGTCGCCCCGAACGCGAACGTAGCATCATCCCCGATTTGCGTCAGGCTACTTTGAAGCTGAATAGCAGCGCCAGTAGCAACCCACCGCGCACCGCGATTATCTATTATGCTAATTGTGAGCCGGACAGCTACAGCAGCCTGCCTTATAACTACACCTACGAGCATCTCCATGCCCACGGCTTGGCCGCACCGCCCATTCTGGTCCGCCCCTTCACCATGCGCCAAGCCCGCCAGCGTTATGCCAAACTGGGGCAAAGTCCACAGCGGCGCATCCACACTCGCATTGCCCAGAAGCTGAGCGACAAGCTGGGCAAGCGTTACCGCGTCTATATCGCCTTCAGCGACAACCATCCCTTCCTCGACGAAATGGCGGCGGGCGCGGTGCTGGACGGGGCGAGGCGGCTGATTGTGACCCGCCCCGCGCTCGATGCCGCCCTGAATGGCAGCGCCACTTCGTCATTGCTGCAAGGTTTGCGGATGGATCGGCTGGGGGTGGAAGTGCGCGATGCACCCGCCTTGCACGACTCCGATGCCCTGGTGCGTCTATATCTGCGCCGTGTCACAACCAGCGTCGGCGAAGCCCGTGACGGGGTTGGCGTATTGCTAATCGGGCAACGCCGCGCCAACGGTGAGAGCAAGGGTGAGGCCGCCTTCCGCGAACGCTTGAGTGGAGCATTGGAGCGCAGTGGCATTGCCCCCACGCGCATTGTCAGCATCACCCTGCCGTCCCCCGCCAACCTGGGCAACGCCTTCAGTCAACTGCAAGCGGCGGGGGCGAAGCAGATTCTGGCGATGCCGCTCACATATAGCGCCGATAGCGTAACCCTACTCACCGAAATGCCCCTCTTGCTCGAACACGCCCACGCCCAGTACGCCCCCGCCACCCAGCTTACCACGTTTGGCGGCTGGAACGATGACGATGCCCTGATTGACGCAATCGCCGAGCGGGTGCGATCGGTGGCGTAGCTAAGTTGAAAGTTGAAAGTTGAAGGTTGAAAGAGGAGACCCTTGCGAACTGGTGTAGATAATGGCAGATGGGCCGTAGGTGCAACCGTACTAGCAGCGCTGCTAACCGCGCTAATGATGATGTTTGGCAGCGAACCGCCTGCTACATCGGTTTCAGCTGCCAGTGCTGCGCTAATGGCAAACAGCGCAGCGGTCGGCGCGGCTACCCCATTGGCTGGGGTTGGCTCAGTACCTGTGTTGCTCTCGCCTGCCGATGGCACGCGGCCTGCCCACCTGGATACGCCAATCACCTTCGTCTGGCAACGCATCAATGACCACAGCGCCAGCTATAACCTTGAGTTTCAGTATTCACACGACGGCAATAGCTGGTTCAAGCCGGAGATCGTTTACGGTATAATCGGCGCTAATTACCAGCGGCGCAACCTCTTCCTGGAGTACAGCTACACTCGTTGGCGCGTGTGGGCCACTACCTACAGTGGCGATAGCGCACCGAGCGAGTGGCGGCAGATGCCTCTACCTCCCCCAACATCAAACGGCGGCTAGCCCTTTCCTGAACGTCTGTCTTAATCATATACGGGCGCGAGTACCCTCTGCAGTTCCGAACATAAGCAGAGGATACGCAGGTTGTGATACAAGTTACAGGCTAGTTAGCTCGCCAACCAAGGCTGCCTACTGCTCGGTCCTAATTTCCCCAATAATTTGGATCACAATTGTAAACGTAGCCAAACTTGCGATTGGCACGCCTAAAGTAGTATAATCTTAACGAACCCTTATTGTGTGGCTAGGCGCGATTGATCGCGCTATTATGTTGAATATCCCTATGAGGCGTGTAGTTAGCGTCAGTTTCATCGAGGAGGATACCTTGAAGATACACGAGTACCAGGCCAAGGAAGTTCTGGCTCGTTACCACATTCCGGTACAGGAAGGCCACGTTGCCACCAGCCCCGAAGAGGCAGAGGCCATCGCCCAGCGCATCGGCAAGATGGTGGTGGTCAAAGCCCAGGTTCATGCGGGTGGGCGAGGCAAGGCGGGCGGCGTAAAGCTGGCCCAGACCGCACAAGAGGCCCGCGGCAAGGCAGCAGCCATCCTGGGGATGCAGATAAAAGGCATCACCGTCAAGAAGGTGCTGGTTACGGTCGCCGCTGACATTGCCCACGAATATTACATCGGCGTGGTGTTGGACCGTGCTAGCAAGCGAGTGATGCTGATCGGCTCGGCGGAAGGCGGTGTAGAGATTGAAGAGACCGCCAAAACCAACCCTGAAAAGATCATCCGCATTGCTGCCGACCCCGCCCTCGGCCTGGGCGATTACCAGGCCCGCGACCTCGCCTTTGCGATGCAGATACCCGCCCCGCTACAGCGCGACTTCATCAAGATTGTGCATGGCCTGTATAACGCCTTCATCGCCACTGATGCCAGCCTTGCCGAGATTAACCCACTTGTAATTACCAATGATAACAAACTTGAGGCGCTCGATGCCAAGATCGTCCTCGATGATAACGCTCTCTACCGTCACCCCGACCTCGAAGCCTACCGCGACCTGAATGAGGAGGAAGCCGCCGAGATCACCGCCCGCGAAGCCAACCTCAGCTACGTCAAGCTCGATGGCAACATCGGCTGCATGGTGAATGGCGCGGGCCTGGCGATGAGTACGATGGACACCATCAAGCTCTATGGCGGTGAGCCAGCCAACTTTCTCGATGTTGGTGGCAGCGCCGATGCCGAGCGGGTCACTAATGCCCTCCGTATCATCCTCTCCGACCCCCATGTGAAGGCAATCCTGTTCAACATCTTCGGCGGCATTGTGCGCTGTGACGAGGTAGCCAAGGGCATCATCATTGGCCTGAAAGAAGTGCAGACTGAAGTGCCACTGGTCATTCGTCTAGTTGGCACCAATCAGGCCGAGGGCCGTCGCATCCTCAGCGAAGCCAACCTCATTGCCCTCGACAACATGGACGATGCGGTAAAGAAGGTCGTCGAAGTGGCAAACAGCCGCTAATTATGTACAAAGGAGTACACCAACCTTGAGCATTCTGGTAGATAAGAACACTCGCCTGCTGATCCAGGGCATCACCGGGCGTAATGGCACCTTCCACGGTCAGCAGATGATCGAATACGGCACCAATGTGGTTGGCGGGGTTACGCCCGGCAAGGGTGGCACCACGCATATCGGCGTACCTGTATACAACACTGTGCGCGAGGCAATGGCAGAGGCCATCCCAAACACCACGATTATCTATGTCCCTGCCCCATTTGCTGCCGACTCGATTATGGAGGCTGCCGATGCGGGCATCCCCCTGATCGTCTGCATCACCGAGGGCATTCCGGTGCTGGATATGGTGAAGGTATACGAGTTCGTCAAGGACCATGGGGCGCGGCTGATTGGCCCCAACTGCCCTGGCCTGATTACACCGGGGCAGGCCAAGGTTGGCATCATGCCCGGCTACATTCACGCCCCTGGTCGAGTGGGCCTGGTGAGCAAGAGCGGCACGCTGACTTACGAGGCGGTAAATGCGCTAACCCAGGCGGGCATGGGTCAGAGTACCGCTGTCGGTATTGGCGGCGACCCGATTATTGGCTCCAGCTTCGTTGATATTCTGGAGCTATTTGAGCAAGACCCCGACACCGATAGCGTGGTGATGATTGGCGAGATTGGCGGCGATGCCGAGCTACGCGCTGCCGACTATATCAAGTCCAGTATGACCAAGCCAGTAGTCGCTTATATCGCGGGCCGCACTGCGCCAGCGGATCGGCGCATGGGTCATGCGGGCGCGATTATCAGCGGTGGCGATGACACTGCCGCCGCTAAGATGGCTGCTCTAAGCAAGGCAGGCGCGAAGGTGGCCGAGTCGCCCACCCAGATCCCCAGCCTGCTGGGTTGATTGCAGATCTAAGATTGCAGATCGTAGATTAAAGAACACGCAGATGCGGCAATCTACCTTCTACCTTCCACCTTCGGCACTCACTAGGAAAGGATTTTACTATGGTAGCTATGGCAGAGAGACCGACGATTACTGAAGAACAGACGCTGGAACAGCGCCACAGCATCGTTATTCGTATGGGTGGCGAGAGCGGCGAGGGTGTGAAGAGTACAGGCGAACTGTTTGCCCAGGTTGCCGCCCGCGCTGGCTTCAAGGTGCTAACCTTTCAGACATATCCCGCAGAGATTAAGGGAGGTCATAGTGTCTATCAGGTGCGCCTCAGTTCCGAAGATCTATACACCGAAGGCGCAGCGCTGGACATTCTGCTGGCCTTCAACCAGGAGGGCTACGACAAGAGCTACGAGGAGCTGCACGACGATGGCCTGCTGCTCTACGACGATGGCGCAGTTACCGACTTCCACTACGAGCAGGGCGGCCGCCGCGCCCTGGCCCTGCCCATGACCAAAATCGCCAAGGGCGAGCTAAAGTTCGAGCTGGGCAAGAACGTGGTCGCAGTGGGAATGTTGGCCGCCCTGTTTGGCATGGATATCGAGCCAATCAATCGGCTGCTGACCGAGAAGTTTCTACGCAAGGGCGAGGATGTGGTCGCCAAGAACAAACAGGCATTCCAGCTAGGCTTCCGCTACATCGAGGAGAGTTTCCCCGAACGCGCCAACTACTACCTGAAGGCGGCCGCAGTGGAAGAGGATAGCATCATCATCTCCGGCAACCAGCTACTGAGCATGGGTTGTATCGCGGGCGGTTGCACCCACCTGTTCGGCTACCCCATCACTCCGGCCAGCGATATTATGGAGTTCCTGGCGAGCGAATTGCCCAAAGTAGGCGGCGCGGTGGTGCAGGCCGAGGACGAAATCGCCTCGATGGGCATGGTGCTGGGCGCGAGCTACGCGGGCAAGCGGGCGATGACCTCTACCAGCGGCCCCGGCCTCAGCCTGATGGTAGAGATGCTGGGCCTCAGCGGCATGGCCGAGATACCGGCGGTGATTGTTGATGTTCAGCGCACCGGCCCCAGCACTGGAATGCCGACCAAGCAGGAGCAGGGCGACCTCAATATGGCGGTCTACGCCGGTCATGGCGAGTTCCCCCGCGTCGTGCTTGCGCCAACCGACGTGTCCGATTGCTTCTGGCGGGCGATAGACGCTTTCAACTTCGCCGAACGCTATCAATTGCCAGTCATTCTGCTCTCCGATACCACCCTGTCGGTGCGTACCCAGAGCGTCCACAAGCCCGACCTTAGCAAGATTAAGCTAGTACAGCGTGTCCTCTATGACCCAACTGCTAGCGCCAACGCCACCCTGGGGCAGAGCAACTCTACACCCGTAGCGCAACATGGCAACGGCACGCTGCCGGAGAACGATGGCGAGGGCGACGAGGTGGATATTGAGCTGGCTGCAAGTCGCGGTTTCGAGCTATATCAGCGCTATGCCATCACCGATGATGGCGTGTCTCCCATGAGCATACCGGGGCAGGCGGGTGGACAGTACACCAGCAGCGGCCTGGAACACAACGAGTTTAGCCGCCCGCGCTACGACGTAATCAATCATACGCGCATGACCGATAAGCGCCATCGCAAGTTGATCAGCGCAGCCCAGAACGCGCCGGAGCCGTTCCGCGCTGGCGACCCCGCCGCCGAGATTGGCATTATCGCCTGGGGTAGCACCACCGGCGTTGCCTACGAGGCGTTGCTGGAGGCGCAAAAGCAGGGCGTGAAGCTGGACCTGATCGCCCCACGGATGCTCTGGCCCATCCCCACTCAGCAACTTGACGACTTCATCAACACCAAGCGGGTTATCATCATCCCCGAAGTCAACTACTCCGGCCAATACGCCAACCTGCTCAACACCCACTATCGCAAGGATTTCGTCCGCCTCAACGTCTACGGCGGCGCACCGCTCAAATCGTCGCAATTGCTGGCTAAGATTATGGAATACGTGAAGCATTAAGAGAAATGCCCCTCCCCCTCCGGGGGAGGTTGGGAGAGGGTCGAGAAAGGCATAAAGTACAATGGACGTATTGAACGATAATACCAAATCGCAGGTTGCACTGCTGGAGCGCACCGTAGATGATTACAAGAGCGACACCAAGCCCACCTGGTGTCCCGGTTGCGGCGACTTCGGCGTGCTGAACGCTATCTATAACGCGCTGAAGGCTAAAGGCACTGACCCCAAGAATATCGTAGCGGTTAGCGGCATCGGTTGCAGCAGCAGGCTGCCCTTCTTCGTCAGCAGCTACGGTTTCCACAGCGTGCATGGCCGCGCTATGCCAGTCAGCACCGGCATCCGCGTCGCCAACCCCGACATCCAGCTAGTCGCCTTCGGCGGCGATGGTGATGGCTTCGCTATCGGTGCGGGCCACTTTGTCCACGCTGCCCGCCGCAACCTCAACATCTGCTACGTGATTATGGACAACAACATCTATGGCCTCACCAAAGGCCAGACCTCGCCGACCAGCGACCTCGGCTTCGTGACCAAGACTACGCCGAAGGGCAGCGCGGATGCGCCGCTCAACCCGCTGATGCTGGCCCTGGCAATGGGCGCGACCTATGTAGCGCGTGGCTTCAGTGGTAAGACCAAGGAACTAGCCGCGATGATCCTGCAAGGCATGGAACACCCCGGCTTCGCGGTGATTGACGTGTTCAGCCCTTGCCCCACCTTCAACAAGGTCAACACCTTCAAGTTTTACCGCGACGAGTCTATTGACCTGCCAGAGGGCTACGACAAAACCGACTACATTGCCGCCCTGGTCGCTGCCTCGAAGCACGATCCCTACTACCTCGGCGTGCTATACGAGAGTCGCGACAAAGCCACCTTCGAGGATCACGTCGCCGCCACTATCCCCGCCGAGCGCCAGACCACCGCGCAGGTACTGGATGGGCTGTTCAAGAAGTTCAGCTAACCTGTCCCTATACCGAACCCCTCTTCGCTTATGGAGAGGGGTTCCTGTGTTTGAAAGGGGCAAACGATGGCTGAAGGGCTAGACGTTGAACTACAAAGTATTGACCCCATAATAGTCTGCATGGCTAACGAGGCCGAGCGAGGGGGCAGCTATGAGCTTGAGGAAGGTATTCGCATCTTCGAGGCCCGAGCAGATGCAATCATCGCTGCACAGCGGGCCGCCAAAGCCAAACAGGAGCGGGTTGACAAATCAGCGTAGGGGCGGGTGGCTGCCCCCCCTGCTGACCTGCGGCAATGTCCATCGTAGGCGCGAACGCTAGCGAAGGGGCGAATCGCTTACGCCCGCTACAATCCTAGCAACTTCGCCTTAGCCGCAGCGAACTCCGTTTCAGTAAGCACCCCTTGCGCCCGCAACTTGCCGAGCCGTTCTAGCTGGGCAAGCAACTCGTCGCCTCTGGCTTGGTTAGCGTTCTGCTTATCAATGTCGCAGAGAGACTGTTCTGTTGTAGGGGCGCATGCAGCGCTGGCGTGATGATCTGGCGAAGGTACGCGCCCCAGAATTGCCGCAACGCCTGGCTGACCATATGCTCGAGATGCCGATGCTTACTATACCACTGGCAAGGCAAACCCTGGGCATCAGCTATCCGGCGACCAAGAGTATAGTAGCGAAACTGCAGGCAGCGGGCATACTCAGGCAGGTAGACAGTGGCGGTCACGCTAAATTGTTTATTGCCGACGAAATTATAAGCATTGTGGAAAAACAGGAGGAACACAACTAAACCATGCCAACCACTGAAGAACTAACCAGCGGGTTCGATGCGCTCATCGAACGCATCAATACGATGCAGGCCCGTCTTTGACTTGCCCCGCAAAGAGAAGGAACTGATCGAGCTAGACGAGCAGGCTATGCAACCCGACTTCTGGACCGACCAACCGACCGCCCGCCAGGTAACGCAGCGGGCGGCGGAACTGCGTGAGCAGATTGAACGCTGGGCCACGCTGGGCAGCCGAGTCGCCGAACTGCGCGAACTGGCCGAACTTAGCGAGGGCGAAGACGATATGCTAGCCCAGCTTCAGGCCGAGCATGACAGCATTGCCACCCAACTCGACAAGGACGAGATGGAACTGTTGTTGGGCGGCGAGTATGACGCGGGCAACGCGATTATAAGCATCTACGCCCGCGAGGGCGGCACCGAGGCAATGGCCTGGGCGCAAATGCTGATGCGGATGTACACCCGCTGGGCCGAGCAGCATAAATACGATGCGGAGCTTGATTACGTCTCCGAGGGAGACGAGGCGGGCATTAAGAGCTGCACTATGACTATTAGCGGACGTAACGCCTACGGCTACCTTCACGGCGAGGCAGGTCAGCACCGCATGGTACGCATCTCCCCTTACGACAGCCAGCACCGCCGCCAGACTTCGTTTGCCCTCGTCGAAATCCTGCCTGAGCTTGACGACAAGATTGAGATAGAGATTAACGACGACGACATCAAGATGGACATGTACCGCGCCACTGGTGCGGGTGGTCAGAACGTGAACAAGACCTCCACTGCCATCCGCCTCACCCATATCCCCACTGGTATCGTAGTTACCTGCCAGAACGAGCGTAGCCAGGTGCAGAACCGCGAGACCGCAATGAAAATTATGCGGGCCAAGCTGTGGGAATTGGAGCGGCAGAAGAAGGATGAGGAGCAGGCCAAACTGCGTGGCGAACACGTGCAAGCCGGTTGGGGCAGCCAGATCCGCTCCTACGTCTTTATGCCTTATCAGAAGGTGGACGACTACCGTAGCGGCTACTCGACCAGTGACATCTTCGGGGTGATGGATGGCGACCTCGACCCTTTTATCAACCCCTACCTACACTGGAAGGCCGATGAAGCGGTGAAGCCGGATGAGGATGAGGGCTAGCCGCAAGGGTTGTATCTATGTCCGAACATTTCCTAACCCTGCCTTCGGTGTAATATAAGGATAGTTAGCTGCGGGCGCTGCAAGAGTATCATGCTGCGAACCGCCATCTTGCCTGGGATTGCACAGCAATCGGCGACGATTTTGCCGCCCATCTGCGCGAACTGCATCGCTGGGCGGATGAAACTGGCTTGGCGGAAGAGGATGTGCCGGAGACGCTGTACTGGCTGATCGCAGAAGGTGAGGTGATCGGCCAGGTCAGTGTGCGCCATCACGCTAACAATGAAGTGCTGAACTGGCGTGGCTACATCGGCGGTGAGATCGTTCCCTCACGGCAGCGGCAGGGTTATGGCCGCGAGCTGCTCAGGCTGGCGCTGGCACAAGCGCGGGAGTTTGGACTGGCTAGAGTGGTGATTACCTGTGGGGCAGACAACGCAGCCTCGCGGCGCATTATCGAAGCGTTGGGTGGCGTGTTGGAGAATGAGGTGGCGCGTAGCGGCCAGATAAGGCGACGTTACTGGGTGAAGTTGGCATTATCATCCCCTCTCCTATGACTGACTGTTAGCGATAACCAAAAGCCCCGCCAGGCGGGGCTTTTTGCTAGTTGCCACTTGCTAAGGCTGTCAGCAGTTGTCATGCTCATTGCCCTCATGAGGGGTGCAGGTCGGCCCTGGTGTCATAGTCAGGTCATGTGGTGTCCAGGTTGGCGGTGGCGGATGGTGGGTCGGCGTAGCCGTAGGCGTAGCCGTAGGTGGCCCTGGCGTGTGCGTGGACGGTGGCTCGTGGGTGGGTATTGGGGTCTCGGTAGGTGGCGGAGTATCGGTAGGCATATGGGTCGGTGGCACCGGCGTTTCGGTCGGCCCGCAGTGGAAGCCGCAATCGGGAGTGTGGGTAGCAGCGGGTGTATCGCTCGGCTGCGGCAATGGCGTGTCGCTTGGCTGCGGCAATGGCGTGTCGCTTGGCACAATCCTGGGCGTGCCAGTCGGCACTTGCGTATGACTTGGCACACTGGTGGGCGTGGTGAGTGGGGCGCTGGTTGGCGTTTTGGTTAGCGGCGGCGGCGTATCGCTCGGCACAGTGACTGGCGTGCTAGTTGGTTGCGGCAACGCCGTATTGCTCGGTTGGGGTAGCGAGGTAATAGTCGGCTGTGGCAGCGGCGTGCCGGTAGGCCCATAGTTGGGCAATAGCGGCGGGGTGGGGCTGGGTTGTGGTAGCAGCACGGTCGGTTGTGCGGATGATGTGGTCGTAGCGGATGGCAGCGGGTTACTGGAAGGCAAGGTCGGGCTTGGCGGACCAATTAGCGACGGGGTATCGGTTGCTGGTGGGGTCGCGGTATCCAGCATGGGCAGTAGCGCGGGGGTGGCGGTAAACAGGCCGGGTAGATATACAGTGGCGCTGGGCAACGCTGTCGGCATAGGGCTGGCGGTAACGGCGACGATCGGGCCAACTTGCACCCCCAGAGACTTGTCGCCAGTTCCATGCGGCCCGCTTACGGACATTGCCACGGTATAAACCCCGGTCACACCATAGTGGTGACGGGGGTTGCGTAGATTGCTGCTGCCACCATCGCCAAAGTCCCAACGATAGGTAAGCGTATCGGTGGTGATAGTGGTATCGGTGAACACATAGATGCGTCCCTGCTCGGCGGCATAGGCGAAGTTGGCCTGGTAGCCGGGGCGGGGCGGGCCGGGTTGGAAGGCGTTGCGAAGCGCGGCCACGCCAACGGCAAATGATAGCAGCAGTAGGAACACGGCCAGCACGTTGACTACTCCGCGCCGCAGGTTTGGCTGCGCTCCAGGGAAGAGCCACTCCATCCAGCCGAGTGGTCTACGCCCTTGCTGGCTGGCGACGCTGGCCCGCACCCTGGCAGCCAGCGCCGCAGGTAGCGGCACGCCGATGATGGCGCGATAGGGCGCAGCCTGCGGCAGTTCGCGTTGCAGGCGGCGGGCAATCGCCAGTTCGCTGCCACAGCGGGGGCAGTCACGGACATGGGCAAGCAAGTCGCGTTGCTCATCGGCAGTCAACTCTCCACGCAGGTAGCGACTAATCGCACTTTGGGTCTGTTCGTGGTTCATCATTTTTCACCAGGGTACAGCAGCGCCTGCAAGCGCCGATGCGCGGCGTGCAGCCGCGAGTAGATTGTGCCTACGGGTAGTCCGAGCGTATCGGCCACCGCATTATCGCTAAGGTCCATATAGTAGCGTAGCACCACCACGCGGCGCAGCTTCTCGCTCAGGCTATTGACCGCCGCCCACAGTTCGTCTTCACATTCGCGGCGCAGCAGAGTCATGTCCGGCCCTGCCTCCTGGTTGCTGATCCCGCCTGCGTTAGCCAACGCCTCCTCCCAGTTGCCATCCTCGCCGTCCTGATTATGCGCCAGCAAGCTGATGGGGATGCTGAGAAAACTGCGTTTGCGCCATTTGTCGCGGCAATAATTGAGCAGAATGGCCCGCAGCCATGCCTCCATATTGCCTTTAACCTCGTCATAATTGTGCAACGAACGGTATACGCGGATGAACACTTCCTGCACAGCGTCTTCTGCGTCCTGCCGGTTCTTCAGCAGCGCCTGGGCAACGGTGTAGACGAAACCGCCATATTGGTTGAAGACCAAGTCGAATTGTTGGTCAGTAGTGCTGCTCACCACAAGAGTTGCGCTCCGCTGCAAAACCATCTTCAGCAATCCTTACCGAACAGGCCTGCCAACCTGAGTATTAAATTATAACACACGCTGCCCATCCATATTCTAATACGTAGCTTTGGGGATTTGCTTCGCTTTTGTTCTGACTGCCTGCTAACCAGTGCGTGTTTGTAGCGTAGATTAGCGTCAAGCTGACTTGTGCCACAATAGTCGGCAGTTTGAGCCGGGTTCCGCTTAACCTAATCGAGCCGATGTGGGGAAATCCAATGCGCCCTGGCAATGATGCCGGGGCGCATTGGGAGCTAGCGGGTAGGTTGGCAAATCACCCGTTGGAGCCAAGGTTGAGTACGACGTGAGTCGGTTCGGGAGTGTGGGTCGGTTCGGGAGTATGGGTGGCGCGGGGAGTATGGGTTGGCGGAGGGGTCTGGCACTCGTGGTTGACATCGCAGCCGGGGGTGTGGGTAGGCTCAGGAGTGCCACAATCGTGCCAGCAGTGCTGCTCGGTCGTAGTGGCGTTGGGGGTGGGCATTGGGGTGTGACATTCGTGGTTGCCATCGCAATCAGGAGTGCGGGTCGCTTCAGGAGTGCCACAATCGTGCCAGCAATGCTGCTCGGTCGTAGTGGCGATGGGGGTGGGCATTGGGGTGTGACATTCGTGGTTGCCATCGCAATCAGGAGTGCGGGTCGCTTCAGGAGTGCCACAATCGTGCCAGCAATGTTGCTCGGTGGTGGTAGGCTCAGGGGTGCAGGTCGGCATGGGCGTAACCTGGGCTGTGCCAGTTGGTTGGGGCAGCGGATTGGCGCTGCTCAGGATGCGGCAGGGGTGGCCGTGATCGGGCGGCGCAGTTACAATGTTGGTAAGCGTACCAACCTGGGCTGCATTTCCTTGCGGCATGAATATAATGCTGATGCCGATCACTACGCTGGCGACCAGGGCGACACGAATGTAAAACTTTATCTGGCTGGGCATCTTATCCTCCTATATTGATTATGATTATGCTGCGCTTGGATTGGTCAGGTTAACAGCCGCTGCTGGCGGTCCCTACGTGTGCATCAGGGGAATCGCTTTACATGAACGTATACGTAGGTGTTGGCAAGTTGCTTCGCTTTTTCTTATGGGACTTTCAGGCTATTTTATAACCCTGAGCAAGTGGAGTCGAGGCCAATACGTGCTGCTCTACATAACTGTATTTCTAACCTTACTTATCGGTATCCCGCGCCCTGACATTGCTGCCAGGGCGCATCGGCGGTTTGTTGTTGCGTTCACGGTTTGCGGTTCAGGGTTGGGGCGTGGCCGTCGGTTCACAATGGAAGCCACAATCGGGGGTATGGGTCGGCTCCGGCTGATGGGTAGCGACGGGGGTATGGGTCGGCTCCGGCTGATGGGTAGCGGTGGGGGTGCTGGTTTGCCCGCAGTGGTAGCCACAATCGGGAGTGTGGGTGGGTTCGGGGGTTTGGCAGTGATAGCCACATTCGGGAGTGTGGGTGGGTTCGGGGGTTTGTCAGTGATAACCACAATCGGGGGTATGGGTCGGCTCCGGCTGATGGGTAGCGGTGGGGGT